>NZ_WJYH01000001.1:0-187919 GCF_009668065.1 Acinetobacter sp. RIT698 | reverse complement strand
TATTCTATTTTAATATCCTCCTCAGCTATTTAAAGGGTTAATTATGAAATCCTATTTGGATAATGATTATAAAGTAATTACCTTGCCTGATAATGGTGTGCCAATTAAGCCAATAAGAGCAAAAGCGATTATATTTTCTGATCAAAACTCTCGTAAGCTATTAAGCCAAGTTGAAACCATTGCACCAAGTTCTGCCAGTGTGATCATCCAAGGTGAATCAGGTACAGGTAAAGAATTAATCGCACGTGAAATTCATTTGAAAAGTGATCGCCAAAATAAGCCGTTTCTTGCTGTCAATTGTGGTGCTTTAGTTGAAACACTTGCAGAATCTGAATTGTTTGGTTATGAAGCAGGCGCATTTACGGGTGCGCATAAGACACGCCCTGGTATTTTTGAAACAGCCGACGGCGGAACTTTGTTCTTGGATGAAGTGGGTGAGTTACCGTTGTCTTTGCAAGTAAAACTGTTACGTGTATTGCAAGAAAAGGAAGTTGTTCGGGTCGGTGGACGTAAACCGATCCCGATTAATGTACGCATCTTGTCTGGTACACATGTTGATTTGCGTAAAGCTGTCGCGGAAAATAAATTCCGTTTAGATTTATACTATCGCCTAAATGTGGTTGTGCTAAATATTTTACCATTGCGAGAGCGTAAGGGTGACATTTTGCCTTTGGTGGATTTTTTCTTAAACTCCTATTCGCAAAAGATGATTACGCCGAAACCCAACATCAGTGATCGCGCCAGAAATGCACTACTCAACTATAGTTGGCCGGGAAATATCCGTGAGCTTGAAAATAATATCCATTATGCACTGCTCATCAGTAGTGGCAAAACCATTGATATTGAACATTTAAGGTTTTCAGAGGAGGGTGGCTCAAGCGTTTTACCAGATAATGATTTGATTCAAGAGTTTGAGGATGTACTCAAGCGTTTATTTCAAGAATATGATGGTGAAGCATGGCACATCATTGAAGATAAAATCGTCAATACCGCTTTTTCAAGTTGCTGGAATAATCAGGTTAAGACTGCAAAAATGTTAGGACTGTCGCGCAATGTTTTACGTAATTTGTTATCAAGATATAATTTATTACCAAATAAAAATGAAATTGTTTAATTGGGCTGTGCAATAGAAACATCCATTTTACCCATGGATGTTTTATTTTGGGCTGGTCATTTTTGTGATCCATAAACCAAGTTCAAACAAAAGCCACATTGGTACTGCCAGTGCAAGCATGCTAAAAATATCAGGGGGTGTAATAAACATTGCGATAAAGAAAAACAAAACAATGATGTGTTTACGGTAATGTTCCAATTGTTGAATAGAAAGAATACCAATAAAAATAAGAATGTAGGTCAGTACAGGGATTTGAAAGGCGATACCAAAAGCCAGAAAAAGCTTGAGACAGAAATCAAGATAACTGTTGATATCAGTCATCGGTAAAACATTATCTGGTGAAGCTAAGACAAAGAAGTTTAACGCCAAAGGCAGAATCAAATAATAGGCAAATAAGATGCCAAGATAAAATAAACCGATGCTGGAGAGCACAAGCGCCATGCCAAATTTTCTTTCACTTTGATATAGAGCAGGTGCAATAAAGCGCCAGAATTGATAAAGAATAAAGGGAATCGCCAATAAAATTGCAAAATAAATATTGAGTTTAAAGGGCGCTAAAAATGTACTCATCACATCTGTAGCTATCATGGTTGAATTTTTAGGCAATCGGGATATTAAGGGTTGAGCCAAAAAATGATAATTGTGTTGTGCAAGGGGCAATAATAGTAAAAAAATAGTTAAGACTGTAGCAATGCTATAGATCAAACGCTTTCTAAGCTCTTTTAAATGTTCGCTATATTTCATTTCAGTGAGTGTTTCACTGAGTATTTGTTCGGTCATGCAGCTTGATCCTCACGCAAGATAATGGATGATGTTGTGTAAATTAAAAAGGGTACTTTTAATTCACGCGCAGAGATTTGATAAACATAATCATGTGTGGGATAAGGGGGCGCTTGATGTGCTATAGCAACAGCGCTATGTACACTTTGGATTTCGTGTTGCATTTGTGCAAGCTGCTGTTTGAGCAGCTCTTCGTTTTGTTTTATTTTGAGCAGCTCTTCTTGCATGATCCTTTTTAGTTCAAGCAATTCCAGTTCATTTTCTAACTCTAGCTGGATTTTGTTAAGATTATTTTTAAGGGCTCTATATTTAAGTAATCCCACCCTTAATGTTTGAGGGAGCTTTTCAGGTCCCAATATAATCAGTGCAATAACAGCAAAAGCCAAGAGTTCACCAAAACTGATATTGAACATAATGATTTAGTACTCACCGGTTAGTGTTTTTTTCTTTATTTAAATCGAGATGATGGATTTCTTTAGGCTGATTTGTTTCAGACAGTTTTTGATCATCAGAATGAACCGAGTCTTTAAAATCTTTAATTGCACCACCTAAATCCTTACCTAAGTTTTTAAGTTTTGATGTACCAAATAATAAAATAACGATCACGGCAAATAATAATATATGCCAAATTGATAAACCCATTTCATATTTCCTTAATAATTTAAAACTTGTTGATATAAATATCATGCTTGAATATATTTTCTAAATAATATTTATATCGATGAATATTCGATTTCATTATGCGCTATGGTCCAGCATATTGAGTGCTTGATTACGATAGTTAAATAATAATTCGCTGTCTTTATGTCTTGGATGGGTCAAAGGAACTTGAATGATTTCTTTAATTTTTCCTGGTCGAGCAGACATTACGATCACGCGATCACCCAGATAAACCGCTTCTTCTATATCATGTGTAACTAGAATCATGGTGATCTTTTGATCTTGCCAAATACGTTGTAATTCAGTTTGCAGATGGCTACGTGTAATTGCATCTAAAGCACCAAAGGGTTCATCTAAAAGTAAAATATCAGGCTGATTAACCAAGCCTCGTGCAATCGCTACCCGCTGCGCCATACCACCCGATAGCTCATGTGGATAAGCATTTTCAAAACCTTTTAAACCCACTATTGTAAGATGTTCTGCCACACGGGCATTTTTTTCGGCACGGCTTAAGTCGGTTTCTTCGAGCGCTAAATGAATATTTTCGGAAACACTGAGCCAAGGCAATAGACGGTGCTCCTGAAAAATTAAACCTCGTTTTAAATCTGTCCCTTGTATTGGTGTTTGATTCAGTAAAATCTCGCCTTGATAGTCTTTATCTAATCCTGCAATTAAGCGCAACAAGGTCGATTTACCACAGCCACTGCTTCCGACAATAGAAATAAATTCTCCTTGTTGAATATCGAGATGAATACCATCTAATACGGTGAAAGTTTGTTGATCTCGATAAAATGATTTATTGAGTTTTTTAATCGAGAGTAAGGAAAAGCTCATATCAATATCCTGATGAGATGGGTGATTCAGTTAAACACGCCATTGCAGTAGTCGTTTAGAAATCAAGTGAATGCAAAGCGTCATGCCAATACCGCTGAGGGTGACCGTGATTGCACACACCAACAAAATATCCATTTCGGCATTGATTTCAGCTTTCATCATTAAATTGCCTAAGCCTGCACCAGCATTGAATAACAGCTCACTGGCAGTTGTGGTAATCCATGTAAAAGGCACCGCTAAATTCAACCCCGTTAAAATATATGGGAGAGCTTGAGGGAAACGGATTTTTTTAAATTCCTGCCAAAAAGATAATTTGTAAATACGAGCGACTTCACTGTATTTCTGGTCATAATGACTTAGCCCTTGAAAGCTGTTAATCACCATCGGGAAAAAAGAAGCAAGCGCAATAATAAAGATTTTTGCCTGCTCACCATTACCAAACCACAGTGCAATCAATGGGGTTAAACCAAGTAAGGGTACTTGGCGAATGCTATTAAATAATGGTGAAACCAAGGCATTTAAAATTTTTGAATAGGCAAGTAAGGCACCGAGTAGTAGCCCTGTTGTCGAGCCAAGTAAAAACCCCAATCCAGCTTTTTTAAGACTTCCCCATGTGTTTAACCATAATTCACCTGTTTCAAGCAGCTGAATAAAAGCAAAATACACCTTCTGTAAAGGCACAAATGCATAGGCATGACTGGCACCTAAACTTGAATTGTATTGCCATAAAGCCAGTAAAAGGAGCGGGAGTAGCAGACCTTTGATCAAGATCAGTGGTTGCGCAAAAGCACTTTTTAAGTTCAGTGGATGCTGTGACATTATTTCCCCCTTGAACTCAATGCAGGTGATACAAGATATTGTTCGAGCTGACGTAAAGTTTTATCTAAAGCAAAACCAATGATTCCTGTAATAAAAACTCCGACCATGACAACGTCTAAACGTAACATTTGTCGTCCGAGCTCCATCATTTGACCAATGCCAGTGCCTGCAGCAAGTAATTCAACGGCCACCAAAATCAACCAAGCACGACCTAGAGCAATCCGCAGTCCACCGATTAATGGTGGGAGGATGCAAGGGATGATGATGTATCTCAACCATGCTGGAGTTTTTAGTTTGTAGATCTGGCCCAATTCAATATATTTTTTAGGAATATTTCTAACAGCATCAGCTGTTGTGAGTGCGATTGGAAAAAAACAGGCTTTAATAATCAGTAAAATTTTAAATAGTTCACCAATTCCAAAAACCAAAATAAAAATAGGAATAAGCACAAAGATTGGAATTTGATAAAGGATATTGAACAAAATATAAGTGTAATTTCGGAAAGAGGTGAGAGATGCATAGGCAATGCCAAACAAAATCGCACAGGTGGCCGCAATTGAAAAACCCATCAGCAGTCGAGAAAGGCTATCTTTTAAATGCAGTTGTAGTTCACCACTTTGCAACAAGGCAAGAAATGTCTGCCATACCGTTATAGGTGGCACTAAAATTTGGGTTGGAAAAATCTGTAAATAGCTAATCAATTGCCAAACCAGTAACGCCAAGATGGGTGAAAGGAATGAGAGCAAGCGATAGACCTGCTCAGAAGACAATCGCCTCCATAATGGTGCTTTGATCGCCACGATTTTTTTTTCGATAAGCGGATTTACGAGGATTTTCATGACCTAGTTTCCTTGCTTATGTTGAATATCAAGTGTTTGTAAATTTTGAATGGCTTGACTGGTAAACTGAGCATTGAGCAACTCTTCAGCTTTGATTGGCGTTTGAATCAATTGGTTTTTTACAGCATGGTCGATGACTTTTGCATAATGCTGTTTAAGAAAATCCACTTGGTACTCAGGTGACCAATCTTGTTGCCAGTTACTGCTGGTATTTTGACTTTCGCGTTGAATCACACTTAGAGGCTGACCAAATTTGGTTTGGCTTTGTTGGAATTCATCTTGATGCTGTGAAATCCACTGCATTGCCCGTACTGTCGCATCAGCAAGTAGTTGGGTTGTGTCTGGATGTTGATCCAGATAAGTCTTGCGTCCCCATAGTTCAGCACGCATTTTCCAGTCAGCGGGTAGACTTTGCGATGACCAAATAATTTTGCCAAGATGGCGATCTTGTAAAGTGAGCGCATCACTTAAGGTAAAAAATGCATCGACGCTTTTAGCGGATAAAGCAGCAGCTCCCGCCTGTGGATTGAGATTGATGATTTGAAAATCTTTAAGCTTTAAACCTTTGCTCTGTATCAATTGAGCAAAATTAATTTCCCAAGGACGACCACGATGTAAGGCAATCTTTTTACCTTTGAGGTCCTCAATGGTTTTGATGGGTGAATCCGCTGGAACCACCAAATAAACATTATTACCGACTCCGCCAGGGACGACAATTTGTGTTCTAACACCAGTGGCATTGAGTACTACCGCAGGAAGATTGCCATAAAAAGCAAAATCAATTTTATTGTTGATAAAGCTTTCATTGACTAAGGTGGCCACAGCCGCAGTGGTTACAGGTTCCCACTTTAATTCAATATTTTTCTGCTTTAATGCTTTTAGAAAAATGGGGTCCTGTGCAATAAGTTGTGGTACACCAATAAAGTCCAGACCGCCAGAAGTTCCATTGGCCACAACCGCAATACGAAGCTGTTGTTGACTGGTTTTACTTTGGTTTGGATCTTCGGTTTTGTGTACGCCACAAGCAACCAATCCTAAAAGACTAAAACTTAAAAAAAGACCAGAAAAAATACGCATATCATCATAAAAATCTAGAAATATAAGGGGATAGAGCAAGAACCAAGCCAAAATAATTATTTTATATAAATCAGTTTGTTATGTTTTTATGATTGGTGTTATTTGAATGGATCAAACAGGTTATGTTGTGAAACCGACAGTATTGGATGGATAAGTGTTGAAATTTCAACACCATGTTTAGCTGGGTTTTTATAATATTTAGATAAAACAACAATATAGATGAATTCAATATTGAATAAAAAACGGCATGGTTTCTGCTCATGAGTTGTATCACTCACGATAGCGTGTAAAACCTTTAAATTATTGAGAAGTATTATGTCTGTTGAATTTTTATGGAGAATCCCTGTGCATGGGGATGGTCGTCGAGCACATCAGTTACATACACGAGGTGAATGGAACCAGCTGAGCCCAGCAGTACAATCCCCTCAACGTGTGGCACCTCAACATCAAGATGAATTGTTTGCCTACTATGATTATGTACAACAGGTAGCAAAAGCCGCAGATATCGTAGGTTTTCACGGCGCATTGATTCCTGCTTTTCCACATACTGAAGAACCGTGGGTGCTGGCATCGGCATTGGCAAGAGAAACCAAAAGACTCCGATTATTGATTGCGATTCAACCTTGGTTTATCCATCCTGCATACGCAAGCCAAATGGCAGCAAGTTTGCAGCGTCTCAGTCACGGACGAGTTGAATGGAACGTGATCTCAGGTGGCGGTGGGGCACAGCAACGAGCCTATGGTGATTTTATTGAACATGATCAGCGCTATGCGCGAACCAATGAATTTTTAGAGTTTGTAAAAGGGTATTCGCATCAGGCACCTTTTGACTATGATGGAAAGTTTTTCCACGTTGAACAAGGTGGTTTGAAATACCCAATGAATCAATATGACGTTCCTCGTTTGTGGTTAGCGGGAGCAAGTCCAGCGGCACTGCAAGTTGCAGGTCGGCATGCCGATATCCATTTAACATGGGGGGAACCTGTTGAACAGCAGAAAAAAGTGATTGAACAGGCGCGATCCTTCCTTGCACAAAATACCCCAGACCATAAGGTAAAGTTTGGTATGCGTATTGATATTTTGGCACGCCCCACACAGGAACAAGCGTTTCAAGAACTTAAACAGATGTATGAAACCATCGCTGTTGATGGCAATGCATTTGAACGTAAAGATACTGAGTCGGTTGGTGCAAAACGTCAGCAGGCCTTAGCACAAGGCAATCGTTTTGAAGACTTATTTGTCAGTCCAAATGTTTGGGCTGGTATGTCAAATGTAAGGGGTGGTCCAAACTGTATTTTAGTGGGGAGCTATGAACAAGTGGCACAGCGCTTACAAGAATATATCGACATTGGTGTTGGGCATTTTATTCTCGCCAGTAACCCACATTTGGAAGAAGCATATCGGGTTGCTGAAGAAGTCTTACCCTTGGTTGGATATAAATTAAAATAATAAGTTTAGATCCCTTTGAGATATCAGAGGGATCTTGTTGTTTCAACAGCATAGAACTGTCTTAAAACCAACAGCTTTGCTGACAAATCGAAGAGTGTTTTTAATTAAATTTATAAAAATTAGTAGCTTATATTGTTGGCATGACTTGTGCAATTTTCAATACAGTATTTTATTTTTTAGTTTAAATTGCCATGAGTGAACGAATATTTAATCCCCATCAGCGGGCGTTGCTATTTGGGCAATATGCATCTGCTTCAACTGCAACTGGCATATCAGACCCATTTACACGACATCATTTGGATGTGAGTCAATCACCTCCAGCAAAATTGAATAAATTGTGGATCGCGATCATTGCGGTTGCTGCAGCACATTTGGGTATTTGGTATATCGCAAAACAATTACCGACACCAGCTTTGGACATTGCAAAGCCAGAACCCGTGGTGATTGAAATTGTCAAACCAGTGGAACCACCTAAAGTCATTGAACCTAAAATTCCACCAGTGACGCAAAAACCCAAAATTCCGCCTGTGGTCGAAAAACCAAAACCGATTGCGAAACCTATCGAACAGCCGAAACCTGTTCAAAAAACTGTGGAGCAAGCCAAACCGATTGTAAAACCCATTGCGCAAGACACAGTTCAAAAAACTGAGGAACCTGTTGTAAGCAAAAAACTGAGTACTGAACCTGCTCCAAAAACAGCAGAACCAGTGAAGCCTGCTGATGACAATTTACCTGTGACAGAAGCCAAGGGTTATGCAGGTTATCTAAGCAACCCCGCAGCAGAGTATCCAGAACAGGCCTTAGAACGTGGTTGGGAAGGCTCGGTGATTTTAAGGGTCAAAGTATTGCCAAACGGTAGCCCAGATAGCGTAACGGTCAAACAAAGTAGCGGCAAAAAACTTTTAGATAGCGCGGCTGTAAGAACAGTAAAGCAATGGAAATTTTCACCGGCCTTAAAAGGTAAAACACCTGTCGAAGGTTGGGTTGATGTTCCAATTCATTATCAATTACCGAAATAACCTATTTTAAATTAAGAGGATATCTACATGACAGACATAAATTCATTGATCCATGACGGCACAATCTGGTTATTGGTTACTTTCTCCATCGTCACATGGGTGTTGATCGTGGTTAAAGTGGTACAGACACAGAAAGCCAGCAAGCAAAGTAAGGTCTTTGTCGAAGCCTTTTGGAAAGCCAAAAATTTGCCTGAGGCAGTGACTCAATCACAACAAGGTGAAGGCCCTACAGCCCGTGTTGCAAATGCCGGTTTTCAAACCTTGATTGAGGCAGATGAAAAGACTCATCAAGATTTGCAAAACAGTTGGAGTCGGCAGGATTTATTAGAGCGTCATTTACGCAAGCAAATTTTAACTGAACGTCGTCAATTGGAAAAAGGTTCTGCATTATTGGCTTCGATTGGCAATAACGCACCGTTCATTGGACTATTTGGAACAGTGTTTGGGATTATTCATGCTTTACAGGCCATTGCACATTCAGGTAATGCAAGTATGGATGTGGTTGCAGGGCCAATTGGTGAGGCCTTGATTGCTACAGGTATTGGTATTGCTGTGGCGGTACCCGCTGTGTTGGCTTATAACTATTTCATACGTAAAGTTAAAACCATCGGTGCAGACCTCGATGATTTTGCTACTGATTTTGTCAGTTTAAATCAAAAAGCGGGCTTTCAGTTACCTGTCGCTAAGCCAAAAAATACCACTGGAAATACTGTAGTCAATCATGATGCATCCAGTAAAGAAGTCAAAGAAAAAGGAGTGTTTGCATAATGGCCGTTTCAACCTCCCAAGAAGATGATGTGGTGAGTGAAATTAACATTACGCCATTGGTTGATGTGATGCTGGTTTTACTCATCGTGTTTATCGTTACAGCACCCCTGTTAACCAATACCGTGAAAGTAAATTTACCCAAGGCTGCACCGACGCAGTCAACGGATCAGAATAAAGCGGTTGTCATTAGTGTTAATCCGCAAGGAGAAATCTTCCTTGACAAGGATAAAGTAACTTTGGCAAGTTTTGAAAAAGAGATTCAGTCACGTAAAAACAGTAACCCTAAATTGGCTTTGAATTTAAATGCCGATGAGACCATTCCTTATGGAACAGTTGCAAAATTACTTGCCAGTATTGAGCGAGTAGGGGTAGAAAAATTATCTGTGATTACCGTACCCAAGTAGTCTTTGGATGCTGAATGAAATAGCTGCTGCGGCAGCTTTTTTAGTGTCTAAAAATATGAGTAGTTAAAATTAAAACAGCGTTCAAATTTTATTGCTTTGTATAAGCATGATTTATATAAGCCTGATTTTTATAAACTGAATGTGTACAAAATGAATGTGTTAATTACGATTTTGATCAGCAACATAAAGGTCGTTGTGTTGGGCAGTAATAGTCGGGATGCATCATCAGAGCCCCATAGTGGATTGACTTTTCATCCTTGAAAAGTCAGAAGATCGCTGACTACAGCAGATGCTTGCTTGTGTTAAGGCTCTGCAAATTTTATTTTAGGCTTGATTGTTCCATAATTTCTCAAAACGCCACGTTGGGAAAATAGTGTGTTCTGCCGCTAATCCTCCGATCTGTTTCGATGCAGCATCTATGCTATGGCTAAAACCCCAAATCAGCATTCCACCGCGTTCATGTTGAATTTTTTGTGCCTGAGCCAAATACACTTTACGCTTGGCTAAATCGGGTTCAGCCAGTGCTTTATAAAACAGCTCACTATATTCTGGGTCTTTAAAGTTGACACGATTGGTTGTTGAAATTGGCGCATCATTCACTACAGCAGTGGATAAATACGGTGTACCCACGTTGGTTGCATTACTGGAGAATTGCCATTTACTTCGATCAGGTCCATTAAAGGTAGCTAAATCAACTTGTTTGACCCGAATACTGACATTGGCTTTCTTTGCTTGTTCTGCAAATATCAGGGCAGGTTGGGCGTTGCCAACGGGGGTAATCAGTTCAACGCTTAAGCCATCTTTAAAGCCCGCTTGAGCCAATAAGTTCTTGGCTTCTGTAATGTCTTGTTGACGTTGTGGCAAATTTAGAAATGCTGGATCCTGTGGAGAATATAGATCATTGGCGATGCGTCCCTGACCGTTTAAACCCCGTTGTATCAGCTCTTGACGATCGGCGATTAAACGAAATGCTTGGCGGACTTTGGGATCATTAAATGGTGCCTGTTGAGTATTAAAGTCAAAACTATTGTGGGTATTGGTTTGAGAACGAACCGTTTGAATATGTTTTGCTTGCTCTAAAATTTTAATGTATTCAGGTGAAATCGCATTTGCAAGATCAATTTGTCCTGCCAATAATGCATTTAGTCGAGAAACTTGATCTTTAAAGTCAATTACTTCAAAACGATCTGCATAAGGCCGATCTGCTTTAAAATAGTTTTCAAACCGAGTAAAGACTGAACGTTGACCGGGGATAAATTCTTTGACTTTATAAGGACCTGCGCCCACAGGGTTATGAATGGGATCAAAATCAGTGGGGACAATACCGCCAAAATTGACCCAAGTTTCAGGCAGCGCCACAAAGCCAGCAATTGAACTAATAAAAGGGATGCGTACTGTATATTGATCTAATTTTTGGATACGATCACGATCAATCCATTGCACAAGATTCCGAAAAGGTGAGGCAAGCTTTGGATCTGTTAATCGTTGCAATGAAAAAATGACATCATCTGCGCTGACGGTTTTACCATGATGAAACTCTAAACCTTTACGCAGTCGTATGGTCCATTCGCTGGCATTATGATTAGGTTCTGCAAATTCAGCCAAAGCAAGACGAGGAAGCATGTTTTCGTCCCATTCCCAGAGCTTATTATAAATCGCAAATCCACGGGTAATCCCACTTCCTGAAGCTGAAAGGTGAGGGTCAAGGCTACCTGATTGTTGTCCACCAATCAGCCCTAATCGAATTGTTCCACCATGCTTAGGGGTACTGGAAAGTGAACTTTGGGAGTCAGCGCTAGGTTGTGGAGATTGTCCACAAGCAGATAAACCACTGATTAAAGAAACGCCACCGAGTGCAGTTAGACTTTGGGTTAAAAATTTTCGACGTGAGAGTAACAAGGTTTCATGTGTCATTAAAAATACTCAGTTAGAACGTATTCAGAGGAGATTGCACAATGAATGCCAATTCTTTTTTATATTTTTCTAATATTTATCAATTGATTATAAGCGTTGTGTTTTTTGTCACTGTTGCTTTTTCAGCATTTCTGTTGAAAAAATAAACATGAATAAAATCTGTATATCAATGAGGGCTATTTAAAAGTAATAAAAATCAATGTTTTATATTTGAGTTTTGCCTATTTAAAGATTGGCATAGGCTTTGCGTAACGCAGTGTAAATGTATTTTACTGAGTGTGATATGAAACAGAACTTTCAATTAAAGCCACTGGTGATTGCGCTAGGGCTATTTGGGGCAATCTTTCCATGCGCTATTTTTGCTGAAGAAACCTCAGAGCAAGCCAAGGATTCTAATGGTGATGTAATTACCTTAGCCGATGTTGTAGTGACAGGAGCAAATAAAAAAGCCACCATTCTCCCCAAGCGTAAAGTCACTTCGATTTATGGGACGGATAGTTCTGTATTAGATACCCCACGTGTCGTTTCACAAGTATCAGAACAACAGTTTCGTGAAGATGTTATTCGTAGTGCAGATGATTTGGTTAAGTATGCTCCAAGTATCACCAGAGGAGGTGGGCAAAATGCCAATTTCGCGCCACAGATACGAGGGCAAAACTCCGAAGTTTTTCAAGATAGCCAACGAATATACAGTACCCGACATCCGACCAACTTAAATGCCTATGAAGCTGCTGATATTGTTGCAGGACCAACGGGGGTAATTTTTGCACCGACGTCAGGTTCAGGGGGATATATTAATTATCTCACCAAAAAACCGAATTTTAATAAAGCACAAACCACGATTTCGGGATCAGTGGGTTCAATTTATGCAGGGCAAGGTGCTGAGCCTAATTTCTCAGTCAGTATTGATCATACTGCACCTATTTCTAAAGAATTGGCATTTCGTGTCAGTGCAACAGCACAACGAACAGATGACTATTATGATAATGTAAAAAATAATTTTAATGCATTTTATGGTGCTTTGGCTTGGCGTCCAGATGACAGTCTACGGGTTGACTGGAATATCAGTTATGACGATTATTCAGATTTTAATGTGACGCATGGTTGGAACAGAGCGACACAACAATCCGTTGATCAAGGGCTTTACTATAAAGGCAGAGCGACCCCGATTATTCAAAACGGTTCAAACTTTTGGTCTCCAGTCTTTGAGTCTGGTGCAGCTCACTCTAAAGTGATTGGTTGGCAAACTCGGCAGAAGAATGACAAAAATCAATATATTGCTGTAGGTCCAGTACAGACTTCTCCTTTGCCAAGTTCCACTGCTGATCAAGCGGGTACAATTCGAGGCTGGGTCTATGATCCATCAATCGCAGGCAATGGCTTAGTCAAATTAGATGATGATGTTTCTGGTCGGAGCGAAGATAAAAACAGTGCAAAGCGCTTTAGCACACAATTTAAACTGGTCAAAGATATCAATGAAAATTGGTCTGTGGCCAATAGTACGCTATATCAAAAGAGTCGTGATTTAGGTGACTCCGTTGGGAGTTTCTTTACTGATTTGGACCATGAATTATTGGACAACCGCTTAGAGTTTTTAGGCGATCATGACTTTGAGCTATTGGGTGTCAAAATCAACAATAAAAGCAGCACAGGTGGCGCTTATCGGCATGAGAAATTTACCTCTCTCGCAGCAAACAATAGTTTTAATATCAATCCTTATGATTTAACCAATGATCCATCACAGAAAAACCCTGGAGATTTATTGGGGTTGGTCAATCATGGCGGTTCGACTGGAAGCTGGATTGGGCAGGCTGGTGTTCCACAGTATTCGCAGTATTTTGGCTATTTAAATCTACCTCGAATGTACCCTGTGGGTCATGGCTTATATGCTGAAAAAGGCGGTTTTCCTCCCAATGGAGGTGGTGCCGTTTATACAGGAACAGGCTTTTGGGACACTTACAGCGTATTTACACAGCAAAATTTTACCTTTAATGATTTTTTTGGGATTAATCTGGGAATTAACCACAGTTCTATAAAAGCAAAATTAGAGAATCCACTGGTTTTAGTCCCTACAGATGTCCGCTCAGATTCCAATAAATATAGTTTGCTCAGCTATCAAGCCAGTACCTTTATTAAACCTACTGAAAAAAGTACCCTATATTTTACTTATGATAAAAGTACAGCATTGAATACGGGTGTATTTGGTCCATTTTTAATTTGGGGCGCTGGAAATCAGCTAAATCCTTTGGCTTTTGACAGCCAAAGTGAATTAAAAGAAGTGGGAGTGAAATACGAGCCGATCACTGATCAACTTCTGTTAACGCTCAGTGGTTTTGAACAGAAGCGCGATTTATCACCTGATACCAATGGCAATATGGCGCGTTTTGAAATCAAAGGCCTTGAATCATCATTACGTTGGCAGCTACAAAAAAATATCGCGATCGGGGCAAACTTAACCTATCTCAATGCTGAATATTCTTCCATTATTCCGGCTGGTTTTTCACCTTTTGGTTTCCATGCAGACAATGCGACGGTATGGGGCGATAGCAATGCTTTAAACCAACGCAAAGCAGGACGTTATGATGCAGCAGGCATTCCTAAATATTCTGCAAGTGCTTATGTGGACTATCAGCACCAGTCAGGTTTTGGACTAAACTTATCGGGCTGGTGGACAAGTAACTGGTATACCAATCTAAGTCAGACCGTAAAGGTACCCAATAATTATAATTTAGATTTGGGACTTTATTATCGTCAACCGCAGTGGACAGTAGGCTTAAATATTCTTAATTTGACCAATGAGCGTAATTTCGTAAATGGTTTAGCTGGTGCAAATAGCGAGTTTTTACAGCCAATGCGTCCATTGACGGTACAAGGACAATTTAGCTATAAATTCTAAATTAAACAGATTTTTATTTTTGATTGCATTAGCCATACTTTTGTATGGCTTTTTTATAAATTTATTCTTAGTAGATATCATTAAAAATAAAAAACAGCAAAATGTTGAAATAACAACAATACGACAATCAGAAATGTCTATCTATCAGCAAAAAAAAATATTTTTTTTATGATTTTTTATATAACACTTTGAAAATATTTAAATAAATAGAATGGCACAAAAGTTGCCAATAACAAGAATAGATTTATTTAAATGGAGTCAGCATGTTTAAGGTTACAAAAATTAGGCAGAGTATTTTAACTGCTATGTGGGGCGTAACGGCGAGTGTTTCAACACTGGCTATTGCAAATGAAGAGATCGAGACTACACCAGCACAACAAGCACAGGTTGAAAAAGCCAAAGATGTCAAAAAATTAAGTGATGTGATCGTCACTGCACAATATCGGGCGCAAAATATTCAAAAAGTTCCAACTGCAATTACTGCTGTTTCGGGTAAGGACTTGGCTGCGAAAGGCTCTACTTTTATTGGGGATGTTTTAACCTATACACCAAATGCTGCAGCTGAAAACCCAGATGGGGATAGTCGTCCACGTTGGTATATTCGTGGCCTAGGTACGGGAGATGTGGCTGCATCGACAGTATTTCCTGTTGGCGTGTATGCAGATGGGGTTTATTTAAATGCGCCAGTTGCAGGTGCAGGTGACTTGTTTGATTTAGAGCGTATAGAAGTTTTACGTGGTCCACAAGGTACGCTCTATGGGAAAAACACCACTGCGGGTGCAGTCAATTATATTTCTAAAAAGCCTAATTTTTCAGATAAACCCAATGGATATGCAACCATTGGTTTAGGGGATCATAACCTACGAACATTTGAAGGTGCTGCAAACGGCAAAATTTCGGAAAATGTTGCGGTGCGCGGGGCTTTTTACTCTGAAGACCGTGACGGATATGCAAAGAATATTGCCAATGGTGAAGATTATGGCAACGTGGATAAAAAATCTTTTCGCTTCCAAGTGCTAGGGAAAATCAATGATGAATGGGATGCCTTGGTCAATCTACACAGCCAAACTTATAATGGTTTAGGCAGTAATGGTTCCTTAAGCGTGGGTAAATACTGGGGTATTTATGAAAGACCTAAAGGACGAGACACCAATTTAGATTTAGATGAAAACAATAAGATTCAGCATGATGGCGCGTCATTAACCTTAACTGGAGATTTGGGGGGCGGATATAGCTTTACTTCGATCACTGCTTTTGATAAGACCACACAAAAGTCGATTTCAGATGGTGATTACACCCCTTATGATGTCGCACGAAGCTATAGTGATAATGAATGGCGTCAATATAGCCAAGAGTTCCGCATCGCTTCTGATGCTGAAAAACGCTTAAGCTGGATTGCAGGATTTCATTATTTCAATGAGGATTTAGATTCCACTGGAGTCAGTGCACGTGTCAATAAAACATTGCCAAATGGCGCTGCTTCTCAAACTGCGTCTACGCCAGCATTTAGAGATATAACCTATAACCAAGCCACTCAAAGCTTTGCACTTTTTGGTAACAGTACCTATAAATTTACAGATAAATTTAAAGTGACAGGTGGTTTACGTTGGACCAGTGAAGAAAAAGATATTGATCTCAATCTGACTCAGATCACAACGGGAGACTATACAAAAGGCAGTTGGTGGAAAAAAGATGGCTATAGCAATGCAGTTTATAACCCAACTCCAAATGCAAATGGGTCAACAAGTCGCAATAAAACTTGGAATGAGTTGACCTATGACATCACCCCAGAATATGAAATTAATCCTAATTTAAATACTTATTTTAGATTCGCACGCGGTTTCCGCTCAGGTGGATTTAACACTGGTTTATCCAGCAGTTTAACCCAACTTGCCGACGTGAATCCTGAATACTTAAATAGTTATGAACTTGGTTTAAAGTCTACGTTATTGGACGGAGATTTAATCGCAAATGCCAATATTTTTTATTATGACTATAAAGATATTCAAACCAATTTACTGGTTGCAACAGAGGGACAAGGTGGTGGGGTGACCTCGGTTCTCGCCAATGGACCAAAAGCTGAAGTTAAAGGTGCTGAATTAGAATTAGATTATTCAGTGACTGAAAATCTACGTTTACGTTTTGCTGGTGCTTATCTTGACAGCGAATATACCGATTTCGTCGATAAAAACCCGGTAACCAATGTAGTTAATGCAGATAATACAGGCAACAGTCTAGTCCGTTCGCCAAAATACACTGTCGGTCTGGGTGGAGAATATACCTTTAATCTCAATGATGGTGCTCGTGTTGTTGTAGGTACAGATGCCAGCTACCGTGACCGTGAGTTTTTCCTCGTAAACCGTCAAGACTATTCGGTAGATCCAATCTTAAGCCAAAAAGCATATACCTTATGGAATGCCAATGTTGGCTACCATAGCGCAAATAACAAATACCAAGTCAATGCTTACGTTAAAAACCTATTGAATGAAGAATATCAAGTACATGGCCGTCCAAATGGTCCCGCTGGACAATATGTTTTAACTTATGGAAACCCACGTCAAGTTGGTGTTTCTCTTACTGCTAAATTCTAAGTTATACGGAGAACATCATGGGAATTGAATTTTTTACCCGTCTACCACTGCATGGTGAAGCAGAGTACTTAGCAGGTGATCCACGCAATCGTGGTGATTGGTCACGTGTCGCAGGTGTAGACAATACTGGTGCAACATCGAATTACCAAGTTGGTGATGACTTTACCTATATCGACTATCTTAGCCAAGTGGCTCGTGCGGCTGAAATCAATGGTTTTGCAGGTGCGCTGATGGTGAATGCACCTACAGGTGAAGAACCGTGGACAGTGTGTTCCTTATTGGCAAGAGAAACCAAGCGTTTAAACTTTGTGACTGCATTCCAGCCTTATCATTTTAGTCCTTATAATGCAGTACAAAGTGCAGCAACGTATCAGCGTGCCACAGGGAATCGGTTGGTTTGGAATATTATCAACGGCGGCTCTGAGGTTATTCAGCGCCAAGTTGGGGATGTTACTCCGCATGATGACCGTTATATCCGTGCGACTGAATTTTTAGATGTGGTGAAAGGCTATTGGTATAATGAATCATTCCATTACCAGGGCAAATATTATTCTGCTGAAGGTGGTGGTTTAAAATATCCCCTCAATAAAGCTGAACTACCGATCATTTGTACGGCAGGATCGTCTGAGGCTGCCCGTGAGTTTGGTGCGAAGCATGCTGATTATTATTTAATGCGTGCTGAAAAACCCAGTGAAATTGCTGAATTGATTGCAGATGTGCGCAAACGTGCTGCGAGATATGGGCGGGATAATATTAAATTCGGCTTATCCATTGATACGATTGCACGCCGTAGTGAACAAGAAGCGTTGGCAGAGGCACAACGTTATTTGGATGAAGCTGCTGAAAAACAACGCCTACATGCGTCTGCTGCACATGCAGGTTTGAGATCGGCACGTGTATTGAGTTTTGAAAAAGAATATAGTGAAAAAGCAGGCAGTAAAAACGTCGATGATTTCTTTATTCATCCCAATGTTTGGTCAGGCTTTGGCTATATTGGTATTCCACCAGGTGTTGCTTTAGTGGGAAGTTATTCGCAGATTATCGAGCGGATTCAAGAATATAACAGTATTGGGATTGATCTGTTTTTCTTGGCAGGCTATCCACATTTAGAAGAAGCTTATCGCCTTGGCGAACATGTTTTACCTTATTTCAAAAAACAGCGTCAGGCATTACAGCGTATTTCTGAAGAGGCAAAATATCGTATCGCCTAACTTCCATTGCAACATGTTAAAGCCAAGATTTTTAAACCAGTCTTGGCTTTTTTATACCAATAAAAAATACAAAGCGTGGCAGTGTAAACTTGATTTTCATACTCTTCTTTCTATGCAATGATCAAAGTTTGATTCCTGATAAAGCTTAACCACATTTAAAAATCATTCCGAAGCTTAATTTCGTAAGAGCTATACTGATTATAAGTAAATAAGTGAATATTAATGCTTACTTGCATTTTTTACACAGTTTCGTATATTTGATAGTTGTGCTTCATTTTATCAACAACAATAACCTGACAAACTAACATGACCATTGAGCAGGAAAAATGAAAGTAATTAATATCCATAAAAGAGAAGTTCAGCAATCAAAGGCTGAAATTGCTAAGTTATTCAGGACGTTGTCAACAGATAATGATTTGATGTTAGCAACAGATAAATGGCCACCCATGAAGTTGGACAATGGATTAAGTGTGGGTTCAAAAGGTGGACATGGACCAATCAGATATTCTGTGGCAGATTATCAGCCCGAAAAATCAATCACTTTTCAGTTTGACTTAACGGGTTTTAATGGTTTTCACAGATTTAGCATCAATGAATTAGAACCCAACAAAACAGAAATTTCACATATTATTGATATGAAAACAACAGGTTTAGCGACTTTAAAATGGGCCTTAGCAATTCGTTGGTTGCACGATGCCTATATTGAAGACGCATTTGATAAAGTTGAGAATCATTTTACAGCTGACAAGAAAAATAGTGAGTGGAGTTTATGGGTTAAATTATTGCGAAAAATATTGAAACCTAAAAAGAAATAAAAACCAACACCCAACTTCATATTGTCTAAGCCCATTGCAACACGTTAAAGCCAAGATTTTTAAACCAGTCTTGGCTTTTTATATCCATTTTTATCTTAATAAAAAGACTGTGGGTTGTCGTTGAAGCTTTGAACAGAAAACCTGTAATGGTTTAAATCATGTAACGACATAAAGCGTCAACAATCCTATATAAAAAAATAAAGATGTTTTCTTTCAATAATAAATCCTGATATTTGTGTATTTTTATTTTTTATAGATTTACATTTCTGCTATCAGAAAATCACCAAAAGCATTGACCTTAAAGTTAACTTTAACCTTAGTATAGAATGACGGTCCATACGAATCGTATCAAACATTGTAATTTACTGACATAAATGAGAACAGCAATAAGTTATTCAAAGTGTAAATCATACACAGGAGAAATTAACATGGCATATGTTACGACAAAAGATGGTGTTGATATTTTTTATAAAGATTGGGGACCGAAAGATGCCCCAGTATTATTTTTTCATCATGGATGGCCATTAAGCTCGGATGACTGGGATTCTCAGTTATTGTTCTTTTTAAATGAAGGTTTTCGTGTGGTTGCACATGATCGTCGCGGACATGGACGTTCAAGTCAGGTCTGGGATGGTCATGATATGGACCACTATGCCGATGATGTTGCAGAAGTGGTCAAACACTTGGGCATTAAAAACGCAGTACATATTGGTCACTCCACTGGTGGTGGTGAGGTTGTTCACTACATTGCACGTCATGGCGAGGAAAATGTATCCAAGGCCGTATTGGTCAGTGCTGTACCTCCAATTATGCTGAAAACGGAAAAAAATCCGCAAGGCTTAGCCAAAGAAGTCTTTGATGACTTACAGAATCAGCTTTTTAAAAATCGTGCTCAATTTTATCATGATCTACCTGCGGGACCGTTTTATGGTTTTAATCGACCAGATGCTCAGCCTTCAGAACCTGTCGTATTGAATTGGTGGCGACAGGGCATGATGGGTGGAGCAAAAGCGCATTATGATGGAATTGTTGCATTTTCACAGACTGACTTTACCGAAGATTTGAAAAAAATCTCAGTGCCTGTTTTAGTCATGCATGGGGATGATGATCAAATTGTACCTTATGAAAACTCAGGGGTACTTTCTGCCAAACTGGTTCAAAATGGCCGATTAAAAACCTATAAAGGTTATTCACACGGTATGTTAACCGTCAATGCCGATGTGATTAATCCAGATTTATTGGCGTTTATTCGCGAGTGAATAGTTGTCGTTTGATTTAAAAACAGAATATCAATAGAGGCCTTGCGGCCTCTTTTTTTATTAAAGTATCAGATCGTTATTATCTTATTATGATGTAAGTCTTTGAATAAAATTAGTTCTTAAAATAATAAAAATTAAATGCGAAAAAAGGATTGACATTAAAGTGAACTTTAATCTTAAAGTAAGTCCATACTCTATGAGGCTATAAAAATGAACGTCTTTGAAAAATTAGTTTTACCCAATGGTACTCAGATTCCAAATCGTATTGCAAAAGCTGCGATGGAAGAGAATATGGCAGATCTCAATCATGCACCATCAGAAGAGCTCATGCGTTTGTATCAGGCATGGGCAGATGGTGGTGTCGGTTTAATCATTACAGGTAATGTGATGGTGGATCGTCGTGCGATGACAGGACCGGGTGGTGTGGTCTTGGAAGATGAACAGCATTTAGCGCACTTCAAACGTTGGGCGAAAATCGCACGTTCTCAAGGCGCGCAAGCATGGTTGCAGATCAACCATCCAGGTCGCCAAATGCAGTCAAATTTAGGTCAGCCAACGTGGGCACCTTCTGCTGTGGCTTTAGATTTAGGTAAAATGTCAGATCGTTTTAATACTCCAATTGAAATGACTCAAGCCATGATTGACGAAGTGATTCAACGTTTTGCCAATACCGCACGTTTAGGTGAAAAGGCGGGATTTACTGGTGTAGAAATTCATGCAGCTCATGGCTATCTACTCAGTCAGTTCCTTTCGCCTTTAAGCAACCAACGTCAAGATCAATGGGGCGGCTCATTGGAAAACCGTGCGCGTATTTTGATTGAGATTGTCAAAGCAGTACGTGCAGTGGTGTCATCAACATTTACAGTTGCTGTTAAACTGAATTCTGCCGATTTCCAACGTGGTGGTTTTAGTGCTGAGGATGCGCAGCAAGTAGTTAAAATGTTAAATGATTTGTCGGTTGATTTGGTTGAGTTGTCAGGGGGGAGTTATGAAGCACCTGCTATGCAAGGCCAAGCCAGAGATGGACGGACTTTGGCACGTGAAGCTTATTTCTTAGAATTTGCTCAAGAAATTGGCAAGGTTGCCCATATGCCGATTATGGTGACTGGTGGTATTCGTCGCAAACCCATTGCAGAACAAGTCATTGACAGTGGGATCGATATGGTGGGGATTGCAACAGCCTTAGCAATCGACCCTAACTTACCCAATGCATGGAAACAAGGTCAGAATATCGCACCTGAATTGAAACCGATTCACTGGGAAAATAAAACCTTAGCTTCACTTGCCAATATGGCAACAGTCAAATTCCAGTTACAGAAACTTAGTCATGGGAAAAAATCGAATCCTAAGGTTTCACCTTTATGGGCCTTGATATTACAGCAGACAGAAACGACATGCCGCACACGTCAGTATAAAAAACGTATGCGTCAGTATTCACATTCAGCTTAAGTACCGTGCTTTGTTCAGATGTCGGATTAGATCTGACAGACTGTACTGCGGCTGTGGCTCAAAGAGGATTTCCCTAATGCTTAGGTATGATCACCGATTAAAGTAATGATGAGAATACTGATCAAGCAGTTTTGACGACTCCAATGTTTGAGCATCATAGATAATTTATCAATGACTTATGCACAATTCTGAGCTTAAAGTGAGATTTAAGCTCAATCGTTTTTATGATTTTCCGATAACATGGAAATTTTTAACATTTATCATTGGCATAATAAAGATTCAGTAAACGGTTGGCGTTTTCTTCACAGGTGATTTCGTCAGGCTTACTATTGATTGCAGTGATCATGCTGCGTAGGTTTTGCTTACTGATCAACAACTTTTGTTCTAGATCTTCAATGTCTTTGATTTTACTTTCGAGTAGTCCAATCAGAATATCATGATCCCACTTGCCTACATTTGACGGTAGAAAGGCTTTGATTTCAGCCAATGAAAATCCAACTTGTTGCGCTTGCTGAATTAGAAATAATTGTTTGAGGTCATTGTCACTATATTCACGATAACCATTAGATTTACGTTTTGCCTTAGGAAGCAGTTTAATTTGTTCATAATAACGAATCGTTGGGGTACTTAAACCACTTTGTTTGGATAACTCGCTAATGTTCATTTTACTGACTTCCGCTTGACATTAAAGTTAACTTTAGACTTATGGTCGGGTAAAAGCAAGATGAAAAATAACGTTAAAGCTGAGCTCAATCAGGTTTAAACGAATATTGGGAGTCCTTTCGGTGGAAATTCTCCCATTGAATCAAAATCATTAAACATTTGTTGTGATGAGCTATATTGAAATTAAATAATGATCCATTTAAATATCAATAGTTTGCAATAAATTCATACCATTTATTTGTTACGTGCAATTTTAACGATTAATTTCAAGTTGTTGTCCCTGACAATTCAAAAACAGCTGTTGCTGATGCCAAGCAAGTTGCCCCGAAACAATTGTGGTGCTGACCTCATAAGCAAATGTTTTATGCATAAATGGTGTCCAATTGCATTTCATATAGTTTTTTTGATCTTTCACTGCAATGTGTTGCTGATTTTCTCGAAGGATCACTAAATCAGCCCAGTAACCTTCTCGAATATAACCACGGTCTTTGATCCTAAATAAGTCTGCCACTTGATGTGCAGTTTTTTGAACCAGTGTTTCAATACTCAGTTTACCTGCTGCAACCAGCTCCATCAGTGCAGGTAACGCATGTTGTACTAAAGGCAGGCCAGAAGGGGCATAAAAATATGACTGGTGTTTTTCATCCCAAGTATGTGGGGCGTGGTCAGTACCAATAATATCCAAGCGATTACTATTCGAAAGGGCATTAATCAAAGCATCTTTATCTTGCTGGGTTTTAATGGCGGGATTACATTTAATTAAGTGGCCCAAAGCAGCATAATCAGCATCATCAAAACTGAGATGATGGATACACACTTCTGCTGTGATATGTTTTCGATTTAAAGGCAGATTTTTAAACAAACACAGTTCTTTCGCGGTGGTGATATGTAAAACATGCAACTGTGTGGCATATTTCTCGGCCAAAGATACAGCTAATTTTGAGCTATCAAAGCAGACATGTTTATTTCTAATCTGCGCATGAATTTCTGCTGGAATATTTTCCCCATATTTTTGAAAATAGAAATTTTCTTCGGCTTTAATGGCAGGGGTAAACTCGCAATGGGTCAATAAAACTGTTGGAACATTTGCAAATAAACGTTCCAAAACTTTAGGGTCATCGACGAGCATATCACCCGTAGAAGCACCCATAAAAACTTTAACACCACTGATTGATTTGGGATCAAGCTGTTCAATAATATCTAAATTATGCGCACTGACTCCAAAATGGAAAGCATAATTGGCCCGACTATGTTGTTTTGCAATCTGCTTTTTCTGGGTCAAAGCGTCTAGGGTTAAGGTGGCTGGATTGGTGTTTGGCATATCCATATAGCTGGTGATTCCACCAATCGTTGCTGCCATTGATTCCGAAGCAATATTGCCTTTATGCGCTGCGCCAGGATCTCTAAAATGAACTTGGTCGTCAATCATGCCAGGAATTAACCACGAACCTTCAGCATCTATATTTTTCGCATGATAAGCCCCTGTAATATTGGGATGAATCTTTTCAATCCGTCCATGTCGAATCAGTACATCGGAATAATACTGCTTGCCTTCATTGACAATATTGGCATTACGAATAATAAGATTGGGCGGATTTTTAAAACTCATTGTGCAATGCCTTATAGCCTTGAACCAGTTTAATATTGGTGCTGACAACGCTTTCTGAAAACTCACTGATTGAAATATCAATGGGTGGAAATTGCTTTAAATCGGTTTTGGGATTGATATAACTCATTGCAGGTACATAAAAATGATCGGGTAAATCACGACCATCAACCACTGCATTGTGACGAATCGCGCTGTGATGACCCACTGTGCAATTAAATAACACACTGTTAAAGCCAACAAAAACATGATGTCCAATTTCACAGGGACCATGAATAATAGAGCGATGCGCGATTGAAGAATTTTCACCAATGATCACTGCTGCCCCCGCTTTGGAATGAATCACCACTCCATCTTGAATATTGGAATTTGCACCAATGATGATGGGTTCCATATCACCCGCGTCATTGGTTTCATCTGCTCTGATCACTGCATAAGGCCCAATAAATACATTGGCATGGATAATGACTTTTCCGCAAATAATCGCTGTTTGGTCAACATAGGCTGATTGATCTATAACAGGGAGATCTCCAGATGGGTTTTTTCTAAGCATGACTAGACCATTTTAAATAAGTTAAACAATGAGGGTGGTTAGGATAAGGCATTACCATTGCCAAGCGCCCTGAGCAACTGCGTCATGGGCATGTAAACTTTCCGCATGAATCACTTTAAAATTAAAGCCTAGAATGCTGGGATGATGGATAAATGTGGCATACAAGCGTCTTAATGCATCTTCACAAAACATCAGGTTTTGACCATTCGCAATAGCAAAGGCTTGTTCATCAATACGTTTTACCGCTGTTTGTACGGGTGTCATCAAGGCTTGTTCAGCCTGATTAATAAATAAAATCAGTGGAATATATTGAATGTTTTGATCTAATTTGAAATTTAACTGAGCAAAACTTCTTTGACTATGAGGCGTTGCTGCAATTGCATCTGTGCTATTTAGCCAACTGAGGATTTCTTGTGGGTCTAACTGAATCTCTTGATTTTCCAATGCGGATGCAAATCTTTGTTGGATGATGTTTCTGGCAAGTGCTGCGGAACAAGGACAAGTAGATGAATAGGGAATTTCGATTTTTAATTCAGCATAAAAATCATCTTTTAAAAGCTGACAGGACAACACAAAAGGATAGCTTTTCCAGCCAGACAATTGGCTGACTAAGGCTGGGCGCTCGAGATAAAGCTCACTATGAATTTCGATTTTGGCATGTGCTGATAAATCTTTATGGCTGGCTAAGAAATCCAATAAAGCGTCTTTAATATCAAGTAGCGCTAAATTTTTGATCGTGCTCAATTTCAAAAGTCGGGTATACAAGCGCGACATATGAATACCTTTGGCAAACACATCATCCAAACTGACATAAGCATTCACTTGGCTTTGGCAAAGACTATTTTCGAGATAAAGCGGAAGCGCGATTTTTTCCATACCGACCCAATCGAGTGGGTAGTAATAGTTTCTTGTGAGTGAGGATTCAGCCGAAACATCTGGAAGAACAAGATTCATAGGGGGAATAGCTTAAGTTGAAATATATATTGTTATGTTATAACATAACAATATTAATCAACACTACTCATCTGAGTTAAATTTACGCTATGAGATCATTGCAAATTGAGATGAACAAAAAATATTTGATCGGATTCATACTCTGCCTTTCTGCATGTAGTCAAAACAACTCAAATACAATTCATGCTATGCGTACAGTTCAGCAAACGTCACCACAAGTGCCATTAAAAGCAGACTTTCCTCAGCAGCAAGGTATTTTAAAACAAGAGAAAAATCTGCCGCCTGCTTATTTAAAATGGCTCAGTGAGCCGACAAATGCTGAAAGCGTTCAGGCTTATCAGCGCTTTTTAAAGCAACAAGGTATTTCTGCTTATATTCCTACTTTTGAATTTTTACAGACAGCCAGAGATTGGCAACAATGTGATGCATCTGAATTTGAAGTTCCGCCACAAGAGCTGTGGGGCAATATTGTGCCAACATTAAAAATTTTAAATCGTCTTGTGGATGAAAAAATTTTAACCCAGTTTAGCGTGACTTCTGTCTATCGAAATTTCAAGCTTAATCAGTGTGCAAAAGGCGCTCCTTCCTCCAAACATATTTTTAATGCTGCATTAGATTTTCGTATTGGTGATGAAAATCCGGACTTAAACCAACAGCTGATGATTCAAGAGCGCAAAGCAAAATTATGTCAATTTTGGCTGGATTCTGGTGAGGAACTTCACATGGGCTTAGGCGTCTATGCATCAGGACAGATTCATATTGATAGTGCAGGTTTTCGTACTTGGGGTGCAGACCATCGCTATAGCTCATCACCATGTATCAATAACGCTTTAATTGGCAACAATAAAAAAGTGAGTGAATCGCCATGAAGTTAAATTTCATCCGTGACATCAGACAACTTTTAATACGAGAAATTCAAGCGACACATGTTTATCTGCCACTAAACAATCTAAATTCTGATGTTTTTTAATCCTCAGCTTAGATTTATAGGATCTTGAAAAACGCTGTAATCATCACCGAATGATTAAAACCGAATCATCAAATTGCAGTGTTGAAAATGTATGTGCAAGCACAGCTAAAATTTAACTCTAAAGCGATCTGTTTGGAGTTATTCAGTCAGTATTTTCATGTCGATCTCGATATGAAAACACAAAAATATAAAGTGAGAATGCCAATGAATACTCTTTTAGCCACTCCGCAAAAACTTCCCGTCACCGTGCTTTCTGGATTCTTAGGGGCTGGAAAGACCACCTTACTCAATCATATCTTAAACAATCGTGAAGGCCGAAAAATTGCAGTGATTGTGAATGATATGTCGGAGGTCAATATTGATGCCGCTTTAGTTCGAGAGGGCGGTGCTGAGCTTTCAAGAACGGATGAAAAGTTAGTTGAAATGAGTAATGGCTGTATTTGTTGTACTTTAAGAGAAGACCTACTGGTTGAAGTACGTCGTTTAGCACAGGATCAGCGCTTTGATCAATTGGTGATTGAATCTACAGGGATCTCTGAACCACTCCCTGTTGCAGAAACGTTTACCTTTGAAGATGAAAATGGGATTTCTCTCAATGAGTTTGCCCGCTTAGATACAATGGTGACTGTGGTCGATGCTTATAACTTTTTAAAAGATTATAGTTCGCTGGATAGCTTACAAGCGCGCGGTGAATCATTAGGTGAACAAGATGAGCGAAATGTTGTTGATCTACTGATTGATCAAATTGAGTTTTGTGACGTGATTGTATTGAATAAAACAGATTTGATTGATCAAGACGAGCTGGAAAAATTATTTGGAATTTTGCAGTCTTTAAACCCAAGAGCAAAAATTGAAGTTTCTGCGTTTGGCAAGGTGAATCTTGATCGGGTGTTAAATACCCAACTATTTGATTTTAACGAAGCGGCACAAGCTCCGGGTTGGTTAAAGGAATTAAGAGGTGAGCATACGCCTGAAACAGAGCAATATGGAATCAATAATTTTGTTTATCGAGCGCGCAGACCTTTTCACCCACAACGGTTTTTTGATTTTATCAACTCCGAATGGAAAGGCGTAATCCGTTCCAAAGGCTTTTTTTGGTTAGCCTCAAATCCCGAGTTTGCTGGATCTTGGTCTCAAGCAGGGGCGATGGCACGCCATGGTGTTGCTGGATATTGGTGGGCAGCAGTGCCAGACGAACATTGGCCTACGGATCAACAAAGTCGAGATGCAATTCAACAAAGCTGGGATGCTCAAACAGGTGATGCACGACAAGAAATCGTGTTGATTGGGATGCAGATGGATCAATCTGAACTTATTCGTCAATTTGATGATTGTTTATTAAACGATGATGAAATGGCGTTAGGCGCAGAAAAATGGCAAGAGTTTGAAAATCCTTTTAGTGGGTGGACTGATTCTATCACTAGCCATTAATTCATTATGATCCATTTAATTCAGCCAAAGCATTGCTGAAAATACTTGCAAGCATGAGCGCTTTTAATTATACGCTCATGCTTGGCTTTATATTTTATTAAAATTTCGCTCTTAAGGTGAAAGTCACATTACGTGGTTCCCCCCAATAAACACCATTATAGAAACCTACATTTAAATAGTATTTTTCATCAAATAAGTTATTGATATTCACACTTGCAGTCAGTTCATCACTTAACTTATAACTGGCAAAAGCATTGGCCAATACATAGGCCTTTTGTGTGACTACACCATCGTTATAGGCATTTGCAGGAGCTCCCCCCCATTCTTGTGAGATTTCACTTTGCCAATTCAATCCACCACCTAATGTTAGCTTTTCTGAACCTGCCCAGAGGTTCGCTGGAAGGGTATAACTACTAAATAACTTTACTTGGTTTTGAGGAATATTGCTTAAAGCATCGGCATTTGCAGAACTCACACTATTGACATAAGTATAGCCAAAGCTAAGATTCCAATTTTCCTGTAACTTTCCAATGGCTTCTAACTCAAAGCCATTGACTTTAAGTCCTTTGCCCGATGACATATATGCAGTATCCATCTCATCTACTTTTGGAATAGTGCCATTTTTTACACCTTCACGATATTCAACATCTTCTACAGCAAGGTCTTTGACACTTGACCAAAATAAAGCAGCACTGGTCAATAACTTACCATCCAATAGATCTGCTTTAATCCCTAATTCTGTAGTGCTTCCCATTTCAGGATCTAGATAATCGCCGAAACGATCTCGTTTAGTGGATGGATTAAATACATTGGTGTAGCTAGTGTAGGCTGTATAAGTATCATTAATGTCGTACAAAATCCCTGCATAAGGCACCAATTGATCAAAGTTACGTGGCTTTGTAGGAGAAACCGGGGCTTTAGGATCCCATTTATCGACTTTGTAATCATATGAGCTATAACGTGCGCCCAAAATTAACTTAAGCGGGTCAGCTAGATTTAAACGTAAAGTTGAATATACCCCGTAAAGCTCTGTGGTATTGGTACTACCTGCACCATTTTTTTCATAAGTGGGTTTTTTAATATTGCCAGTCCATTCTCGATAATCTGGAATAGCTGCAGGATAAGGAGGTGGGGAGTCATTAAGATCACTTTTCACACCCAATGAAGTGCTTTCACCTTTAAAACCACTATAGCCAATAATTAAATCATGTTGGCGATTTAACAATTGAAATGGCCCTGTTGCATAAAGATCTAAATTGAGTTTTTTATTTTTAGCATAAGGGCTGACCATACTCCATAGACTTAAGCCTTTACCTGTGTTTGGGTCTGGAAAGCCACTACCACCATAAGCCACGATCCAACTATTATCCGAGGTACTGTGGGCAATCGCTGCTTTAACCAGCCAGTCATTGGTAAAAGTATGTTCAATATCGGCAAAAACGGTTTTATCGGTATTGGCAATTGAACTCCAGTCCGCAGATAAACTAAAGTTTCGCGAAAAATTTGCTTTGCTTCCATCAGCATTGAAATATGGTACTGTTCCCCACGTTGAGCCTTTAGGGTCGTTGTCTTGATATTGAAACCCGACTGAGGCTGTTGTTGTTGGGGTTAAATCTGCACTGATGATCCCCATTGCGGCTGTTGACTTGAGCTTATAACGATCCATATAGGATTCTTTATCGGTATACGCTGCCATGAATCGACTTCGAACACTGCCATCTTGAGTCAGTGGAATGGATACATCTGCTTCAACACGGGTATTGTCCCATGAGCCATAAGTTGTGCTGACATTGCCCTTAAACTCTTTTTCAGGACGCTTACGTACCATATTGATGGTTGCAGAAGGGCTGCCTGTTGAACCAGTTAAGCCAGAAGCACCTTTGATCACTTCAACTCGGTCAAAGAAAAAACTATCAAAGCGGGGAGCATTGTCTCCTACAGGCATACCATCAATTTGCCTATTGGTAATTTGAAAACCACGGGAATAGTAGTTAGAACGTTCACTGTCATTTTTAGTGGCAGTAACGCCTGGTGTTGCGGCAAGAACATCATCCAGAATGGTCAGCCCGCGTTGTTCAATTTGTTCACGGGTGACGACGCTTACAGATTGTGGTGTTTCTTTTAAAGATAATTTTAATTTTGATGAGCTTCTTGAGGATTTTGCTTTAAAACTTCCACTTCCCTCAGTTTTTTCATCCTGAGCATCTGCTTTAACTGTAATGGTGGGGAGTACCGAAGCATTCGCTTCATTACTTTTTTGCTCTTGTGCAAAAGCACTATGGGAAATAGCGCTGCAAATAAGAATTGATTTTATTGCAATGTTTAATGCCGTTTGTTTACGTAGATTGTCCATAAGAATAGAAATTAGTAAATAAGAATCATTATTATTATCAATTAATATACAAAAAGATACAAATAAAACATAATTTTTAAACTTTTTTATGGGTGATATAAATATAAGGTTTAGGTGGGGTTGTGGATTTAAGTGTATGATTTTAAATTGTAAGTTGTGTAAAATTGGCGTTATATTTGAGTATAAATTTACACTAATAAACTGTAAAATAATAAGCTTGTATTTTATTTATCACGATGATTAATTATTGACTGAGCATTATCCAGATTCCGAATTGAAAGCTTATATCTTCTTCCATTGTCGATTTTCTTCTGAGAAATTAACCAGAAACGAAACACCTGATTCATCACCAACAAGATATGAGGATGGATTCACCATCAGTACCTTTAATAAAGTCCCTGTTTCAATAGTAATTGGTTCTAAATCATCTTTATTTAAGGTAAGGGGTTGGAGTAATTCAATGATTTCCACTTTTATACTAACCTATTGTTTGAACATAAAATTCTATAAATAATTATTGCACAGCGCAAAGCGCTTTGCTGAGATACAGCGTTAAAAAACGCAACATTGATGGGGCTTTATGTAGCCTAAACATTTTTAAAGTTTCACTGTTGTATAAGGCTAAGTTTTCTCTCAGCGGAAAACTTAGCTTAGACAGTTTTAAATTTTATAAAGTAATCGTTGCACCAAGCGCTTTAACAAATTGGGCTAACCAAGCAGGATGTGCTGGCCATGCTGGCGCTGTTACCAGGTGTCCATCTGTAACTGCTTCAGTGACCGCAATATCTGCATATTGTCCGCCTGCGAGTTTAACTTCTGCGGCACATGCAGGATAAGCGGAACATAAGCGTCCTTTTAATACATCGGCTGCGGCAAGCAGTTGTGCACCATGGCAAACAGCGGCAATTGGTTTTTTAATCGCATCAAACTCGCGAACAATTTCGATTACTCGATCATTCATACGTAAATATTCAGGTGCACGACCACCTGGAATCACTAATCCAACGTAGTTTTCGCTGTTGACTTGGTTAAAGTCATAGTTAATTGCAAAGTTGTGACCACGCTTTTCGCTATAGGTTTGCTCACCTTCAAAATCATGAATCGCTGTTGCTATTGTATCGCCAGTTTTTTTATCAGGGCAAACTGCATGAACGCTATAGCCCAATCCAGTGAGGAACTGAAAAGGAACCATGGTTTCATAATCTTCAACATAATCACCCACTAACATTAAAATTTGTTTAGACATTTTTACACCTTTTGTTCAAATTTTATGATTTATTTCATGTAAAATAACATGCTCTAGTTGCAGTTTTAAGTTGAATTTATACGGCTTTAGTCTTAATTTAACAGACCTAACTGTAATAAAAATTGTATTCAGTGATGAATGAGAAAAATATGAAAAAGTATCTATTGGGTTTAGTGATTGCGGCGGCTGCCATGAGTAGCCATGCTGCGGTAGAAGAAACAGTGTATAGAGGAATGGGCGAGGCATCTGCACAGTTTCCAAGCTTTAAAAAGATGCAAAAGCAGGGGCTAATCAATAAAAAACCGGATATTTCAAGAAATGACTATAATGATGTATATAAATTAAAAAAACCGCTTCAATTTATGGGGCAAACGGTTGCACTGCTATCAGACGAATATATGACACAGTATGCTGGATGTTGTGTCAGTGAGGGTTGGGGAGCTGTTTTAGCTAAAAAGAGTGATATGAAACTCTTGACTCAATTTGCCAAAACCAACCAGTGTTCATTAAGCAAAGTAGAATCAGATGCCAGTAATTATTATGGTTTTAAACTGAAAGCATTACCAACAGCAGAATATTATGAGCTTTCTTGCCGAGAACGTGATTTAGAAAACCAGCAGTAAAATAGATAAATCAAGCTATATAGAGCAGTCGCGATTTAAATCTCAGATTACATTATAAGTTCCCCCTCTTTGCTTTGTGTGATACACGGCATAGAGGGGGGGGAGATGTCTTGACTGAATTTTTATGAATGAACCTGCGTAGGTGGTCTTGATCAATATCTACAGAATTAAAGCACCTGTACCAGCACCAATCACCATTAACCAAACTGGGTGAACATTCTTAAACAGACTTAGACAAATGGTGATGGCGACGATTGCGATCAGTAAAATATTTTGAGCAGAGGCTTGGGCAATAATCCAAGCACTGACTAAAACCAAACCGACTGTAATAGGTTTTAACGCCTTTTCAAATTTCGCCCGAAGTGGATGACTTTTAAAATTATTCCAAAATTTAAGTGCATAAATGGTGATGATTGAAGACGGACCAAACTTTGCAAAAGACGTCACGATCAGTCCCATAGGCCCTGCGACATGCCATCCCACCAAGGGAACAATCATCATGTTTGGACCTGGTGCAGCTTGCGCCATTGCAAACATAGAGCTGAATTGCTCAGCAGTCATCCATTGGTGAATCACAACCACCTGATGTTGCATTTCAGGTAAGATGGCATTCCCGCCACCAAAGGCCAATAAAGACAGTTGAGTAAACACTAAAGTCAGTGCGATGAGAACATACATCTTATTTTACTCCTGAGTCACTTTAGTTTGATTAAATGCTAAAACTGCCATATTCACGGTGACTAAAATCAACAGCGTCAGTGCCAAGGGCAATTTAATCAACAGCATAAAAATAATGGTCAAGATAATGGTGAAATAGGTCAGCTTACTTTTCATAATTGGTTTTAACATCTTAAAACCTGTCGCAAACAGTAGACCCGCAGCAGCAGCAGCTAAACCTTGAATCATGTGCTGCACCATTGGGATATCTTGAAAACTGCTGTATAACTGGTACAACGAGATAACAATAATGGTCGGGGCCAGCATAAGACCAAATACCGCACTAATCGCACCTTTTACACCAGCAAAGTCATAACCAATTGCCACTGCCATATTTACAATATTTCCACCGGGTAAGATTTGGCAGACACCCAACAAGTCGGTAAATTTTTCAGATGTTAACCATTTCTGATCTTCTACAATTAAACGATGTGCTAGAGGGAGTACCCCACCAAATCCCATGAGGCCAAGTTTCATAAAGCCTAAAAATAATGCTTTGCAATTGGGTGTGGTCATGGATTGTTCCATTGGGATTGCTTCAGTATTCATTTAGACCTCTTCAATTTGCTGTGATGTACTTGGCTTGAATATGATTATCTGCTTGTTGAGTTATAAAGAAAAATGCTATTTTTGCTGTTATTCATACCTAAAAAGTATGCTTTAAACATGAATTAGCACGATAAAAATGAAAAGATCGATATTGAGGCGAAAAGATGATTGATATTCATAAGCTTAATGCGTTTGTGGCTGTGGTTGAGGAAAGTAATATTTCTCGGGCAGCGGTACGTCTGAATATGCAGCAACCGCCTTTAACACGGATTATCAAAAACTTAGAAGATGAATTAGACACAGATTTATTGAAGCGTTTACCGCGTGGCGTAGAAGCAACTGAAGCGGGTAAGGCCTTATACCAAGAGGCACTTACCATACTTGCGCATGCACAGGCTATTCCCAAACGCGTGCAAAATATTTCTAAAGGTTTGGAAGGGCAAATCAATATTGGTTTTACCAACTCAGTCGGTTTACATTCCTTTTTGCCTGCTTTACTGCGTAATTTTCGTGAAGTATTTTCAGCGGTATCTATTCATTTGGAAGAAGATGGCAGTAGCTCATTGATTGATTCGATTATCAATGAAAAGAATGACATCGTTTTTTTGCGTAAGCCTGCGCCGATTGGTTTGGGACTCACCAGTTTGCACGTACTTGATGAGCCTTTAATTGTGGCATTGCCCAATAACCATCCCTTAACCGAACATCCTGATGCCATCCAATTACTTGATTTAGAGCCTTATGATTTTGTACTGTATCGCCGTTTAGCAGGACAAGACTTGTTTGATAATATTTTGGCTAGCTGTTATCAGGCTGGATTTAGTCCAAAGATTGTTCAAGAAGCCCCACGTTTAACGTCGAGTTTAAATTTGATTGCAGCAGGGATTGGTTTGTCGATTGTTCCAGAGGCCATTCGAGATTTTTGGAACAAGCAAATTATTTACAAAGCGCTTAAAGCGGATACGCCGTGTATTGCACCAATTTATGCAGTCTATAAGCAGGATGCAGAAAATATCCGTTTAAAACATATTTTAAATTTGCTCGTTTAATTTATAGGTTGACTTGCTAAAGCTCCAACTAAATAAGTGGATTTATATATTTTGAATGTTTGAGCTGTTTTGGAATAATTTATGCTTTGAAACTCTATCTTTAAAACAAAATCAGTGAATCATTGCATTTTTGCTACACATAAAGCCTGAGCTCAAGATTACTATTATTGTTTTAAAATCAAACCTTAGAAATAGAATTGAGGATATCGCTTTGAAACTTGGATTTGTAAAAAGTGTTTTAGCATCTGCAATCATGTTGTCATCTGCACCAGTATGGGCTGAAACAACAGGGCAAATCACTCAAACCACTTCAGCTATTGTGAAAGATCAAAAAAAATCGGGGATTGATCATCAATATTTTGATCAAAATGTAAAAGGAAATGATGATTTTTATCAACATGTAAATGGAGGATGGTTGAAAAATACCGAAATTCCTGCAGATAAATCACGTTGGGGAACTTTTGATATTTTGCATGAAGAATCATTAAAACAATTGCATGATATTGTCGATGAGCTTTCAAAACAGCAATTGGTGGAAGGAAGTTCAGAGCAAAAAGTGGCAAGTCTATATGCCAATTTTATGGATGAAAAAAGTATTGAAGCATTGGGTATTCAGCCGATTCAAGCGGAAATTACCAATGTTGATGCATTGAAAAGCAAAAAAGATATTGCGCAATTGGCCGCACATTTTTCACGTATTGGTGTAACCAGCCCTTTTGATGTGGGTATTGACCAAGACATGAAAAACTCAACTGAAATGGTGGCAATGCTTGGGCAAAGTGGTTTAGGGTTACCTGATCGTGATTATTATTTAAAAAATGATGCCAAATTTAAGAAAATCCGTTCGCAATATCTAAAGTATATTGAAAAAACTTTAACCCTAGCTGGAGACAAGCAAGCCGCCCAGCATGCGCAAGGGATTTTAAAATTAGAAACGCAAATCGCCAAGATACAATGGAGTAATGTTCAAAACCGTGATGTAACAAAACTCTATAATATTTATAAAACGCAAGACTTAGCTAAACTTAGTCCAAAAATTGATTGGCAAACTTATCTAGAAAAACAAGAGTTGTCCGATAAGATTAAAACCATACAAGTCATTCAACCAAGTTACTTCAAAGGGTTAAGCCCAATTGTTGACAATACCTCACTAGAGGTTTGGAAAGCTTATTTTAAATTTCATTTAGTTAGTGATTTTTCATCATTGCTTAGTCAAGCTTTCGTAGACAATAGCTTTGATTTTTATAGCAAACAGCTCAGAGAAATTAAGGAGCAGAAACCACGTTGGAAGCGTGGTGTGCAATTGGTTGAGGGAACTTTAGGTGAAAGTTTGGGCCAAATTTATGTGAAAAAGTATTTTTCTGCTGAGAAAAAACAACGCATGGAAGTCTTGGTGCAAAACTTAATGAAAGCTTATTCTCAAAGCATAGACAAACTGGATTGGATGAGCCCAACCACGAAAGTTCAGGCGCAGAAAAAGTTAGCAAGTTTTGCGGTGAAAATTGGCTATCCAAACAAATGGCGTGATTATTCAGCTTTAGAAATCAAAAATAATGACTTGATTGGTAATGTGATCCGTTCACGTGAATTTGAACATCAATATGCCTTGAATAAATTGGGCAAGCCTGTTGATCGTGATGAATGGGGCATGACACCGCAAACCATCAATGCGTATTACAATGCTTCATTAAATGAAATTGTCTTTCCAGCAGCAATTTTACAACCTCCATTCTTTGATATGGATGCCGATGATGCGGTGAACTATGGTGCGATTGGTGCAATTATCGGACATGAGATCAGTCATGGCTTTGATGACCAAGGCAGTCAGTTTGATGAATTGGGCAATATGAAAAATTGGTGGACGGCAGAAGACCATCGAAAATTTAAAGAAAAAACCAATACATTGGTTGCTCAATATAACGCTTATGAGCCAATCAAAGGTTATCATGTCAATGGTGAGTTAACTTTAGGTGAAAATATTGCTGATAATTCTGGATTGGCAATTGCTTATAAAGCTTATCAACTGTCTTTAAATGGCAAGGCTGCACCAGTGTTGGATAATTTAACAGGTGAACAACGCTTTTATATTGGTTGGGCACAAGCATGGCGTTCTAAAATTACTGATGCAATGCAAGTTGAATTCTTAAAAAGAGATCCGCATTCACCTGATAAAGTTCGTGGCAATGCCACCTTGCTAAATCAAGCACCATTTTATGATGCTTTTCATATCCAGCAGGGCGATAAAATGTATTTACCTGCCAATAAACGCGTGACCATTTGGTAATTATCTGAGCTAAAAGCCTGCCAAGCTGTATCAAGACTTGGCAGGCTTTTTTATATTTTTTTCACATGTTGTATAAATAAATGGTAGTGGAATAGATGTCTAGATAGAGCTTTTTAAGTTTTAACTTAATTGATTATCTCTAATCATTTTTTTTGTGATTTTCTTATCACTTTATTTCGATAAATAGTCAATAAATTCAATGTAATAAGTTTGTTGTTTTGAGCATTTTAAGATATTTTTATGCATAAATATAATTGAGAAATGTCAGGTGAATTTAAAAACATTCTTATTGTTGGGTGGGGTAGGTTTTGTATTGCAGGGTTGTACAACCATGAATACATCAACATCAGACGCTTTTAAACAATATGCTTCTGCTCAAGAACTCATTGATAAGCACAATATTAATGAAAACAATAGTGCATCTAAAGAATATGTTTATGATTGGGGATCAAAACAAAGCGATCAGCAGGTGCAGTCTTTAACACCGAAAAGTTACTTAAGCCGTTATTGTAGTGCCAAAGGTGGTCATTTTTCTCAAGTGCAAAAAAGCACAATGAGTTCTGTTAAGGATATTTGGGCAAAAAAATTATTAAATACTTATAGCAGTGTTAAACAGGGGATCGGTGCATACCAATGTACTGAAAGTAATGGTCAGCAATGGTATGTATCCATCGAACCTTTATCTGAACATAAACTCGATCAAACAGGAACCAGAGTTGTAAATTTACAAACCAAGGTTTTATCTTTGGATGAGCTTAATAAATTTTATAATAACAAAAGCAATATGGCGGCAGTTGCCCAAGAAAAGAAATCTAAAAATAGTTATTCAAAAAGCAGTGATGCAAAAAGCACTGATATAAAAACGAACAATTCAAAAAATGCTACTGTTAACAGCGTAGCAAAAACCGCCCCTGTTAAAGTCGTGGAAGAAAGAAAGCTAGTCGCCGCAGTTACAGAGGAAATGAAAGAAAAGCCTCAGCCTGAAAAAACAATAAAGACACCGCAGTCACAACAGATGCAATTATATATTTCTGCGCGCAAAGAGTTAGGGCGTGGGCAAAATCAGATCAATGCCTGTAACAATGCTGAACGTGCTTATAATTATGGGCGCTTGCATGGAACAAGTGGAATTAATGTCTATGCTGAATCAGGTGTATTGGTGGCAAGATGTTTGACCAATGTGCCAAGTTACAGTCAGCGCTTTTCTAATCCGCAAGATCGAGCCAAACGAATTTTGCAGAATTTGGCGGGTAATCAAAATCATGCAGTTGCCAAACATATGTTAAAACAGATTAAGTGAGGGAATAGGGGGTTTTACCTCAACGAAGTGAAACACCCAAATAAATTAAAAGCGTTATTCATCATTCAATGAACATTCAAAACTACTCGGATTCTCTTTACAACGAACTTTTTTGAGGAAATTCATCATTTGTGGATCATAAATACCTGATTTAGTCAGTGCAATACGAGATTCACGCATCATTTTGATATAGTTCAGTTGTTCATTGGCAGGAATATTCATCCAATATTTTGCAGGAATTTCTTTTTCATATTTGGCTACAATGTTAAATGTTCTGCCTAATTGACTTGCGACCCAAGTTCGAGATTTTTGTCCAAACCCTTGAGGGAATTTGTCTTTGCGAATAATAAAATTGGCCGAAATTTGAGTCAGTGGGAATTTTACGATGCCGCCTTTTTCTCCTAGGCCCTTATAGAGCTCAAAAGGTTTAAATGCAACAACAGGTGCAGGAAGGATATCAATTTCATGATTGTTAAATTTAGCGCCTGCACTGGTGACATCAACAGAAACAGCTTGTGCGCCCACTTGTTGAACCAATTTTGGTTGCGCTTCGTCATAACGGAACACCCCAATTTTTTTACCAGCAGCTTTTGCTAATGTGTTGATATTTTTGTCATTTACAAATAGATATGCTGGGCCAATTGTACCTAATCCTGCAATTTCATAAGGGCCATTGATCATCTTTTCCGCTGCTCGAGGTAAAGACAATAATTTATAGGCTGAAATGGCTGTTTTCATATCCGTTAATGCACCGATCGCATCTAAGGAGCCAATATATTTATTAAATTGGCGACCACGTAAACCACTGATAATTGCACCATCACATTTACCCACTTTTAAGTCTTCTGCGGCGAGCCTTTCGTCAGTAACAGCTCTTAAATCTATATCCGCACCCCAATTTTTTGCTTCAAGTGCATAATCTTTAGCTAGGGCATATGCATCACCTGCTTTACCAACCGGATCAAAAACACATACAACTTGCTTTGCAAAAGCAGGCATCGAAAGTGCGAATAAAGTAGTTATTGTAAGAGTTTGAACCATTTTCATATATATTTCCCTATAAACAGTTATGGCATATCTTATTAAAACGTATGTGCTATTGATGAACTAATGACCATGAGGATTGTTTTTTATGTCAAAAAATCCAACAAATGTAGGTTTTTGAATATAGATTATCGATTGAGATCTGAGATATTGGTCTTTTAGATCTTTAATCAGTTTGAGCTAGATGATGGATTAAGAAAGTATTTTATTTTTGAAATTTGAGATGCTTTCTATTTTTAAATACAACATAAATATTGAATCGAGTTTAGCACAGCAAATGAGCCACTATTTTATAGCAAATTTATCTAGTCAAAAATTCGAGCAATTAAGTGAAATATTGCTTTAATTATATTGAGAATAGATCGAATAATTAGTTGACCAATTATTTCTGCAATAAATTCTTTGAGAAAATTCCATATTTTTTTAAGAATATAGGCGACCCATTGAATTAAAGCTATGATATTTCTACAAATGAAATTGAATATTGCCATGAAAGGATTGCGTTTATTCGACTGCCACCATTTTTGTAGTTTTGTCAGGTTAAGGCGAAGTACGTTTTCGTAGAAAATAAGCGCATAGAGCCAAATACAGAATAAAATACCTAAGCAAGAAAGCGTAATTTGTAGAATTGTCATTGAACGTTGTTTTTAATTTTGAATATAAAGTTTGGACCTATTCTAAACTGTATTTTTAATTATGTTAAGGCGCGATGATTTCACTCTTTTAGGTGAGGATTGTCATCTGCCTCTATCGGATGATTATGGAAAGTTCAGTTTTTCCATTTATCCAGTATTTGATTTTATCTTGTTGTAATGAGAAGTAATTCAAGTTACAGAGTCATAACAGGCGAATAGGTAGCGCTTGTGATACAAAGGATTTAATTTCGAATTGGACTTTGTTTATGTCACGCCAAATTTTCTCCTCAATGCATTCTAAATTTTCCCATATGGGTCGTTCTGTGTTAATGGCGACGGCATTAATGGGAACAGCACAATTTGCTGTCGCAGGGCCGACCGTCGATCAACTTAGCGATTGCTTGGTAAAAGCAACTACAGCAACAGATAAAACTACAGTATTGCAGTGGACCTTTGCTGCACTATCTACACACCCCGATCTAAAAGCATTGAGTAATGTAAGTGATGCGCAAAGAACACAACTCGATCAAAAGTTTGCTCAGGTTTTACAACGGGTAATTGTAGAGCAGTGTTCCGCACAGACCAAAGCAGTGATTGCAGCTGAAGGTGTGCAAGCAGTAGGTGACAGTTTCCAAGAGCTAGGCCGTACGACAGGTGAAGATATTATTAAAAACCCTGAAGTGAAAAAACAGTTACAGGGTGTATTGCGATATGTCGACTTAAATAAATTGGTGATGACTTTTTTAACCCCTGATATTTGGAATAAGTTGGGTGTGATTCGTCCATAAATCACTTTACCTTTACGGAGCAAGACTTCTTATCTGTTCAAAGGAGACGAAATATTCATGATTCAATTGAAGTCATTATAGAAATCTCAAAGAAGCTCCTCTTACTATTGAAAGGGTTTGGGGAGTGGAGTGAATGCATCAAGAAAGCTTGTTTAAAGTGACATTGTTAAAATTAAATTGAGTTTTGGTCTGTAAAAAATTGGTGATTGAGGGTATTTAAAAGATCAGGTTTTTTCAGTGATTGCATGTTATCTTGATGATTTGATTCAAAGAAAGCTTAGGTCAATTTAATGAATTTTGAAAAACTCTTTTTATATAAACAATGGTCAGATCAGCGTTTATTTAAAGCCATAGATCAAATTGATCAAGTGCAATATTTAGAAGATTATAATTTTGCCAAGCAACAATTCAATCATATGATCATTGTCGAAGAGTTATTTAGATCTCGGCTAGAAAACAAAAAAGCGTTGCACAGCCAAACCAATACTGAATTTTTACCCGCCATAGATGAAATTAAACAACGAATTGCTGAATCACATTTATGGTTTATTGAATTTGTACAAAATATTCAATCGGATCAACTTGTAGAAATTATTCATTTTCAATTTATAGATAAAAAAACAGGCAGTCTTTCAATAGAAGAGATCCTCTTTCATATCATCAATCATGGGACATACCATAGAGGCAATATCGCGCATGCTTTACATCATGCTCAGGTGGTTCATCCTGCCGATACATATACAGTATTTATTCATCAAAATGAACCTGAACGTAGAGTGGGATAAATCGTTATCATGATATATGTAAGATGTTGAGTTAAAAACTTTAAGTGAATAGATAAATAAACATGGACAAGAAAGCAGTCACAATTTTACTTAAAACCATTAAAAGCTCGCAGGATCAAAATTTAGAGCGTTGGTTTTATTGGGATACATACATGCAATTCATTACTGAAGATGAGTTTGAATATGCAAAAAGCCATTCCGTTATGTTTGAGCAAGAAAAAATAAGTCACAATGAAATCTGTCGAAGAATAAAAACAGCAGTTAATCAAATTGAAAAGCAATCTGTGGTGGATGCATTTATTTACAGTCTAAGTACAAGACGATTGGAGTATCGATCTTTTTTATCAAGTTACTGTATTGGTAAAAGTTTGATTGAACATGACTTTGTTTCCAGTCCAGAACCAAACTCAAATATATGTGCAGTTTGTGGGCTATATACATATGAGTTTGAAAGACTCATTGAGTTTAATACACTCAATTTCTTTAAATACAAACATGGAAGCTGTACAGATAATTTGATTTCTATTTTATTTGATTTGGAACAATTTCTTAAATTTCCTGTCGTTGAACCAAGCGATGAAGATTACAATATTCTCAATGAACTCAAAACGATAATAGAAACAGCTCAACCCAATGACAGAATAGCTCAACTTAAAAAGAGTATTTCTAAAGCACTCAAGTCCAATGACGATGAGCGTTTGGGGCTTTTAGAGATTTTTGGGGTGATTGGTATTTTGCATGATGACAAGCATTTTGGCTATACAGATAAATATGTGACATATCCAGAAAGAGAGCACCGACCGATTAGAAATGATGATGTGAACTATCCAACACGATGGTGGCAAGGACAGTTTGGCGTTGATCGTGAGAAATGGGATTATTGGTTTAAAAATAAATGATCAGTAGCGCTCCTCATCTCGTAAACGGAGGGAGAACATTCATTATTGGATGAATAGCATGATTAAGATCATATGAAGCTCCCTCTGGGAGAGGGTTGGGGTGAGGGAACCTTCTCACAAAAAATGACATCGAAAAGAAATAATCTATTTGGATATCTGGGAGAGATTTTAAAAACTAAGGGTATATATTTTATGAACTATAAGATTGCTCTTGAATAGTATCATTCTGCCCATACATATACGGTCTTTATTCATCAGTATGAACCTGAGCGTAGAGCGCTTTGATAGTTTAAAAATAACAGATGATTTTTGTTTTCTGATATTAGAAATAAGTTAGGTATTGTGAAATCAATCGTTGTCTAATTTGGTTAAAATTTAATTGTTAAAAATTAACCAATACGTATAATTAATTAAATGATACGTATGAGGTGAAATCTTATGCAAGCGAAATTGACCTTGTCTATAAATAAAAAAGTGATTGAACGGGCGAAACTTTATGCTCAGGAACATGAGCAGAGTGTTTCGAGTTTGGTTGAAGCTTATTTAGATCGTATTTCAGCACACACTGAAATTTCGAGTGATGTTCAAGCGCCTATTACTAGAAGTTTGACTGGGATGTTTGCCATTCAAGACCAAGGGCAAGATTATAAGGCATTGCTTTCTGAAGCTCGTATGGAAAAACATAAATGAGCGAGCGGATATTTATTGATTCTGATGTAATTTTGGATGTGGCTTTAGCGCGTCAGCCTTTTGTTGAGGCAAGTCAAACTGTTGTAGCGTTGTGTGAGAAAGGGCATTTTACAGGGTGCATTTCTTCGAACAGTGTTGCCAATATTTATTATATTTTGCATAAGTTGGGAGGTGATGAGAAAGCGCGTCTTTTTATTCAACAACTTTTAAAATTCTTGGTGATTATCCCTGTTGATCATGTTGGGATTTCTCAAGCGTTGGTGTCTAAGTTTTCTGATTTTGAAGATGCAATTCAATATTTTTCTGCGTTGAGTTTTGGTTGTAGCAAAATCGTGACGAGAAATATTCAGGATTATAAATTTGCTGAAATAAGTGTTGTTTTACCGAGTGCTTTTATCGGCTGAGGGTATTTTGCCAGATAAAAAATTTTGAGAAAAATAATAGATTTAAATGTATCCCAAATTTTAAAAACTCAACATATAAATCCTTTAAACAAAGAAAACCCGCTCTAAAACGGATTTTCTTTTTAAAATAAAATCAGCTTAACCAATCAATATTTTTTTAATGCTTTGGCTTAAAGTAAGGTTGGCTTAGTTTAATGAGCAGGCTTTACCCTGATACTCATAGCGATTTACCTCATAACTTTTACCATCCCAACGATATACCGCAAAACATAAACCTGGACCTCCATTTTCAATATCAGGCCAGCCGTCTTTGCCTGTGCTTTTTAGAAAAGTCGGTATACCCGCGTTTTCAAAAATAGTTTTCCATTTCCCATTTTTCTGTTGTGCAATAAGGTGGTATCCCACGCCTGTATTACCGTAGCACATGCTGCTGTAGTCTGAAATAACAGCATCATTTAGCCCATTTTTATTTAAATCCCGATATACAGTAATTTCACCTGTTTCGCATTTTCCTTCCCAACCATGCTTTGTTTTTGCAAAACCTGCTGCTTTAAAAATTAAATTTGAATCTTTAGAGGGAATATCAGGCTTTGATTTGGCACAGCTCATAGAAGTTAAAAAGATTGTGGTTACTAGTAAGATAAGTTGATTTTTCATGTTTTAAAGTTCTTTTACCATATACGTTATACAAACAAGATTTTGTAGTTGAATGAAAAGTGTAAATTAAAGATATGAAATTTAAAATATTTAATTTAGAGATGGCTCTATAGTTATGGCCTAGCATCTTATATTTGTTAATATCTACGTTAATTTTATTCGCTTTATTTAAGATATGAAAAATATAGTTATTGGGTGTTTAGTATTGAGCTTAGCTGGATGTAGTGCTGGTGTTGTCAATCAATCGAAAAAAATAGTTGGGCACAAATTATATCAAGATTCAACTGAAAATTTGACTAGCCATCTTCGTATTCAACAAGGTGAAAACTTTAGCGTAAGGATATATCCAAATGGATGTATGACCTCGATGCAACCTAAATTTTTGATGTCGCCAGAAGTTGAAAATATCAATATTTTGGGTGGACAAATTCGTTATAAAACTAAACTGTTAAATATGTCTTTTCCTCCTAAAGACATTCAGTTTGCTGAGTTTAAGATCCCTTCAGAACGTTTTTTAGCGTTGAGTGCGTATAAGAGTTATCACACAGGTTCAGAAATGCGTGGTTGCAGTGTTAATGCTGTTTATAAGTTTGCGACAAATAAGAATTATGAGTTATTAGATAATTCTGGTGGTATAAAGTGCTCTTTGGAAATTAATGAAATCATGCCAAATGGGGACAGAGTTGAGTTAAAACCACTTCGATATTTGAATAATGTGAATGAATGGGCAGGGTGTGACGCTCAGCTTAAGGGGTTGTGAGATTCTTGTTTTGATAATTTTGAAAAAATTATTTTAATCCCTAATCCTTGTGAAACAGCGCATCTTATCTCTTTAAACTAGAGGGACTATTCATGATGCAATTTAAACCATTATAAAATTCGCAATGATGCCCCCTCTCCCTCTGGGAGAGGGCTGGGGTGAGGGTGTTTTTCCATATAAAAAATTTTGAAATAAAACAATAGATTTGAATATAACCAAATTTTTAAAAGCTAAACATACCAATGCCTTAAAAGAAAACCCGCTCTAAAGCGGGTTTTCTTTTAAAATTAAATCAGCTTAACCAATCAATTTCTTCATCAATTCATTGACTTGAGCAGGGTTGGCTTTACCACGAGAGGCCTTCATTACTTGACCGACTAGACCGTTGAATGCTTTCTCTTTACCAGATTTATACTCTTCAACCATCTTCTCATTGGCAGCAAGTACTTCTTTGATAATGGCTTCAATGGCACCTGTATCAGTTTCCTGTTTCAAGCCTTTTTCAGCAATGATGTCATCTGCAGTTTTGCCTTCTTCCCACATAAAGCCAAACACTTGCTTAGCAATCTTACCGCTAATGGTATTGTCAACAATACGTGCGATCATCCCACCCAGTTGTTCTGCCGAAACAGGAGAGTCTTGAAGTTCAAGGCTGGCTTTATTTAAAGCACCAGAGAACTCACCCATCACCCAGTTTGCAGCAACTTTACCTTGAGCCGCGCCGCCAGAAGCAGTAACAACTGCTTCATAGAAGTCAGCCAATTCACGAGACAGGGTCAGTACATGTGCATCATATTCAGTCACTGCAAAGTCTGCGATAAAACGCGCACGACGTGCTTTAGGTAACTCAGGAAGTGCAGCACGTGCAGCTTCAATTTGCTCATTTGCAATGATCACTGGAAGCAAGTCAGGGTCAGGGAAGTAACGGTAATCATTGGCTTCTTCCTTAGAACGCATTGAACGTGTTTCCATTTTGTTCGGATCGAACAAACGGGTTTCTTGATCAATACGACCGCCATCTTCCAAGATGTCCATTTGACGTTGAATTTCAACATTGATGGCTTGTTCGATAAAACGAAATGAGTTGAGGTTTTTTAACTCACAACGGGTACCAAATGGTTGCCCCGGACGACGTAACGATACGTTACAGTCAGCACGGAATGAACCTTCAGCCATGTTACCGTCAGAAATACCTAACCAACGCACCAATGTATGAATCGATTTGATATAAGCAACGGCTTCTTCAACTGAACGCATATCAGGTTCAGACACGATTTCCAGTAAAGGTGTACCAGCACGGTTTAAGTCGATGCCAGACATGCCTTCGAATTGATCGTGAATCGATTTACCTGCATCTTCTTCCAAATGCGCACGAGTCACGCCTATACGCTTCACTGTGCCATCTTCAAGCTGGATGTCGATATGGCCTAGCCCGACGATAGGATTGTCCATCTGGCTGATCTGGTAGCCTTTTGGCGAGTCTGGGTAAAAGTAGTTCTTACGCGCAAACACAGAGGCTTGGTCGATATAGGCATCAATCCCCAAACCAAAACGAATTGCAAGATCAACCACTTCTTGGTTTAGCACAGGAAGTACACCCGGCATTGCCAAGTCGACAAGGCTGGCTTGAGTATTCGGGTCTTGACCAAATTCAGTTGATGAACCTGAAAAGATTTTAGACTGAGTTGCAAGCTGTGTGTGAATCTCAATACCAATAACGACTTCCCAACCGTCAATCAGCTTTGACACGGATGGTGCTAACTTTTGAGCTTCAGTCATTATGCATTCTCCTCAGCAATTGCCGCACGTTTAGTATGCCAATCTGTATTTTGTTGATATTGATGCACAATTGAAAGCAATTGTGATTCTGACCAATAGTTACCAATTAACTGTAAACCTACTGGGAGATTATTCGTATCAAAACCAACAGGTGCATTAATGGCTGGTAAGCCGGCCAAGTTCACCGCAAGTGTATAGATATCGCCTAAATACATTTCGGTTGGACTCAAGTTCGCACCGATTTTGTATGCTGTCGTAGGTGCAGATGGTGCTGCAATGACATCGACATTCTCAAAAGCTTTTAAGAAATCTTGTTGGATTAAACGACGAACTTTTTGTGCTTTCACATAATAAGCATCGTAATAACCAGCAGAAAGCGCATAAGTACCAATCAAGATACGACGTTGTACTTCTGCACCAAATGCTTCTGAACGAGAGCGTTTATAGAGATCTAAAATATCCGTTGGGTTTTCACAACGGTAGCCATAGCGAACACCGTCATAACGTGACAAGTTAGAAGACGCTTCCGCAGGCGCGATCAAATAATAAGTTGGTACATAGGCTTCAGTCATGTTGAGGTCAATCTCAACCAATGTCGCGCCCATGTCTTGCAATTTTTTCAAAGATTCTTCAACACGTGCCTTAACTTCTGCATCGAGGCCTTGAACATTGAAGTATTGTTTTGGAATACCAATACGTAAACCTTTCACTGCTGTTGCATTTAAGTTTGCAACATAGTCATCCACTTCTTTGTTGATTGAGGTTGAATCTTTGAGGTCATGTCCAGCAATGGTGTTCATCAAAAAGGCACAGTCTTCAGCAGAACGTGCCATTGGGCCACCTTGATCCAGTGATGACGCAAATGCAATCATCCCGAAACGAGAGACACGGCCATAGGTCGGTTTAAGACCGGTTAAGCCACAGAAAGAAGCAGGCTGGCGAATTGAACCACCTGTGTCGGTACCTGTTGCAAGCGGTGCAAGATCAGCCGCAACAACAGCCGCAGAACCACCAGAAGAGCCACCAGGAACATGTTCTAAGTTCCATGGGTTTTTAGTCGCGCCGTAGAATGAACTTTCAGAGGTTGAACCCATTGCGAATTCATCCATGTTCACTTTACCTAAAGTCACTAGGCCAGCTGCTTTGGCTTTCGCCACCACAGTTGCATCATAAGGTGAAATGAAGTTGTCCAGCATTTTTGAACCCGCAGTGGTTTTAATCCCTTGGGTACAGAAAATATCTTTATGCGCCAGTGGAACACCAGTCAATACGCCAGCAGTTCCAGATTTTAGTAAGTTGTCAGCAGCATCAGCTTGAGCCAATGCTTGTTCGGGAGTGACCGTTACATACGATTTGACACGATCATCAATTTTCGCAATACGGTCCAAATAATGCTGAGTCAATTCACGAGATGAAAATTGGGCAGATTTTAAGCCTTCTGTCATTTCACGAATCGATAAACGGTGTAAATCAGTCATGAGTACAATTCTTTACGATTAATTTTTTAAAATAAGTTCATTTGATCAAATATTATTCAATCACTCTCGGAACGAGGTACAAACCATCCTGAGTTGCAGGAGCAATGGCTTGATATTCTTCACGATGGTTCGCTTCAGTCACGACATCTGGACGAAGTGGTTGCGGATTATCAAATGGGCTCTTAAGTGGCTCAACACCATCGGTATTGATCGCTTTTAAGGTCTCCATCATCCCTAAGATTTTATTTAAACTTTGAGCATATTCAGCAGATTGCGTATCATTCAGCGACAATCGAGCAAGATTGGCGATTTGCGATACAGTTTGTGCATTTAATTCTGCAGAATGCTGAACATCTGAACTTGACATGATGTCTCACCTAATCAGTTTTAAAAAAATTCAAAATATCGTGCGTTATAATAAGCGATTGACTTGTTCAAATCATCACATTTAGTTAAAGTTGCCATCTTGCGTCCATATAAAGTTTAAACTGAGAACGACCCGTGATTCTAAAACGACTAATTGGCTTGTTTTCGCCAGATCTAGCCATTGATTTAGGTACTGCAAATACACTTATTTATGCACCAGGAAGGGGCATTATATTAAACGAACCGACAGTTGTGGCGATTCGTCACAGTGGTTCGCAGAAAATTGTTGCAGCTGTGGGTTTAGATGCTAAGCAAATGCTTGGTCGTACCCCAGCCAATATTTCTGCAATCCGTCCGATGAAAGATGGTGTTATTGCAGATTTCGAAGTTACTGAAACCATGTTAAATCAATTTATTGGTAAAGTGCATGAAAAACGTTTATTTCCACCTGCACCTCGTGTAGTGGTATGTGTACCATGTAAATCAACATTGGTAGAACGCCGTGCGATTCGTGAAGCTGTGTTTAACGCAGGTGCACGTGATGTACGTTTGATTGAAGAGCCTATGGCTGCTGCGATTGGGGCGGGTATGCCTGTTGAGCAAGCGTGTGGTTCTATGGTCGTAGATGTGGGTGGTGGTACAACTGAAATTGCCATCATTTCTTTACAAGGTTGTGTGTACGCAGATTCTTTACGTATTGGCGGTGATGTTTTTGATGAACAAATTATTAACTATGTACGTAAAGCACATGGTTGTGTAATTGGTGAAACAACGGCTGAAACTATCAAAAAAGAAGTGGGCATGGCTGTTGCTGATGGCACAACTTTAGAAATTGAAGTTCGTGGTCGTAACCTTGCTGAAGGTGTACCGCGTGCTATTACGGTAACTTCAGATGAAATTACCCAAGCGATTTCTGATCCATTACAAAGTATTGTTTCTGCTGTGAAATCGGCACTTGAGCAAACTCCACCTGAGTTATCTTCTGATATCGCAGAGCGTGGTATTGTGTTGACAGGTGGCGGTGCATTACTGCGTAACCTAGATAAGTTGCTTGCTCAAGAAACAGGTTTACCTGTTGTTGTAGCAGAAGATCCTTTAACTTGTGTAACGCGTGGTGGCGGTAAAGTCTTAGAATTCTTTGACAATCCAAACCATGATATGCTTTTTGTAGGCTAAACTATACTCGATTAAGTTTAAGGATGAGGCGGTGCAACCGAATCTCTTTTCAAGACAACCGCCATCTTTTCGCTCGTTCATCATTGCGGTCATCACTTGTTTGGTAGTGCTGTTTTTTAACTGGCGCATGCCACAAGTGATTCAACCTGCAAGAGATGTCTTGTATGCGGCATATAATCCAATTTATGCCTTAGCAAGCTATCCTGTATTGTCGAAAGAATGGCTAAATCAACAAACTAAATCTGAGGCTCAGTTACGTCGTGAAAATACCGCGATGCAAGCTGAATTGCTTCAGGCTCAAGTACGTCTGCAAAAACTCTCTGAACTTTCTGCTGAAAATACCCGTTTACGTGGTTTGCTCGATACGCCATTGATTATCGATGGACGTATGGAAATTGCAGAAGTGATTGGAACCGATGCTGACCCATTGCGTCATATCATTATCATTAACCGTGGTGAAGCCAATCATTTAAAAGTTGGGCAAACCGTTTTAGATGATAAAGGAATCATGGGGCAAATCATCAACGTCTATCCACATAGTAGCCGTGTCATGTTGCTTTCCGATAAAGAACATTCTTTATCTGTACGTTTAGAAAGCTCAGGTATGCGCGCCATCGTGACGGGTACTGGTGATTTAGGACATTTGAAAATGGAATATGTTCCAACAAGTGCCAATATCAAAGTGGGTGATAAAGTTTATAGTTCAGGTTTGGGGCAACATTTCCCAGCAGGCTATTTGGTCGGTTCTGTATCTAAAGTCATGCGTCATAACACGGGTGAGTTTGCGCAAATTGATGTGGTTCCCGCTGCACAATTAGCAGGTGGTCATCATGTTGTGGTACTTTTCTCTGATTCTTTAGCGATGGAGCAGCCAAATGTTGATCGCTAAGAAATTACCTTCTGAAAAGCAACGTAAAGATCCATTATGGATTATTGTTGTCTCAATTATTATTGGTTCAATTTTAGTGGTTTATCCGATGTCCTATGCATTAGCAGGATGGCGGCCACTGTATATGTTTTTAATCATGCTATTTTGGGTGCTGTGTCAGCCTACATGGTGTGGAATTTGGTTTGCATTTACCATGGGGCTATTTACTGACTTATTGTTAGATGCACCTTTGGGGATGAATGCATTGAGCTATGTGCTGATTGCATTTTTAACTCGCTATTTTATTCGAGAAAGACGTGTACTGACATTTAGTAATCTTTGGATTATTAGTATGTTTGCAATTCTCGCGCATTTGGTCTTTACCTTTATGGCGCAAGTGATGGCTGGTACGCATTTTTCGATTACCCGTCATTGGCAAACATTGGTTTCGAGTATTTTTTGCTGGCCAGTTCTTTATTATTTATTAAGAAGATGGCGCATTTAATTCTGGCCTCAGGCTCGCCAAGGCGTAAAGAGCTGCTTTTACAAGTGGGCTTGGATTTTAGCATCCACAGCCCAGATATTGATGAATCTGTCTTGGAACACGAACAGATTGAGCAGTATGTCCAACGTTTGGCTGAAAGCAAAGCCAAAGTGGTATTGGCGTTGCATCCGCAAAGCACTGTTATTGCAGCAGATACAAGCTTGGTTTTTGCCAATCAAATTATTGGGAAACCAACATCTAAGCAGCATGCTTTTGAAATATGGACATTATTGTCAGGTCAAAAACATGAAGTGTTGACAGGTGTTTGCGTTGCAAATGCACATCAATTATTGAGTGTCGTGGTTCGTACGGAAGTTGAGTTCCAACAATTCAGTCTGAATGATATGGAAGAATATTGGGCTACAGGCGAACCTTTGGGGAAAGCTGGCGCATATGCAATTCAAGGTATTGCGGCAAAGTATGTGACAGGTATAAATGGTAGTTATAGCAATGTGGTTGGGCTACCGTTGCATGAAACGATACAGTTACTTGATCGTATAGATCAGCGCAGTTGAGGCACTAAATTAACTGCTGAAAAGAATTTTTATAATGTTTTGAGTTTAGTTATGTCTGACGAGTTATTGATTAACGTCACACCTATGGAATGTCGTGTGGCGCTAATTCAAAATGGTACGGTCAACGAACTGTTTGTTGAACGAACTGTTAAACGCGGGTTAGTCGGGAATATTTATAAAGGAAAAGTTGTCCGTGTACTTCCAGGGATGCAAGCAGCCTTTGTCGATATCGGGTTATCTCGTACTGCATTCTTACACATCAATGATATGATTTGGCCGCGTAATCAACCTACGCCAAATGTCTTTGAGTTATTACAACCCGGTCAAATTCTGACGGTTCAAGTGATGAAAGACATGTTGGGCACTAAAGGTGCGCGACTCAGTACCGATCTTTCTATCCCATCTCGTTATCTTGTCTTGATGCCATATGGCAGTCATATTGGTGTATCGCAACGGATTGAGTCTGAAGAAGAACGTGACCGTTTACGTTCGATGATTGAAAGAATTCAAAGCGAGCATAAGTTGCCGGGTTCAGTGATTGTACGTACAGCCGCTGAAGGAATTGAAGAGGCTTCAATTGCTCAAGATATGGCGTATTTAGCCAAGCTTTGGGAATTTATTCAGAAAAAACAAAAAATTATTGCAGTACCTTCGCTGATTTTTGAAGAACTTCCTTTACCACAACGTGTTATTCGCGACTTAGCCAATGATGATACGGCAACGATTTATGTCGATTCACGAGAAATACATGCCAAGTTGCAAGAGTTCGTTTGTGAATTTGTACCGAGTATGGAAAGCCGCTTGCAGCACTATCCTGGTGAGCGTCCACTTTTTGATTTGTACAATGTTGAAGAAGATATCCAAAAAGCATTACAAACCCGTGTAGCTTTGAAGTCAGGTGGTTATCTAATGATAGATCAGACTGAAGCGATGACCACAATTGATGTCAATACAGGTTCGTATGTTGGCGGTCGTACGCTAGAAGACACCGTATTTAAAACCAATATGGAAGCGACACAGGTGATTGCGCGCCAATTACGCTTACGTAATTTGGGTGGCATTATCATTATTGACTTCATTGATATGCAGGAAGCTGTACATCGTGAAGAGGTCATGAACCAGTTTGATAAAATGCTGGAACGTGACCATGCAAAAACCAAGATTACCCAAGTCTCTGAACTTGGCTTAGTTGAAATGACACGTAAACGTACCCGTGAATCATTAGAGCATTTGTTGTGTGAATCATGTCCGACCTGTCAAGGGCGCGGATTTGTGAAAACAGCAGAGACAGTGTGTTACGAAATTTTTCGAGAAATCTTAAGATATACCCGTGCTTATGAGTCTAAGAGTGGCTTTACTGTTATCGGTCATCCATCGGTGATTGATCGCCTATTAACTGCGGAAGCCCCAGCTGTCGCGGATTTAGAGCATTTTATTAATCGCGTGATTAAATTCCAAGTCGAAAATTTATACACGCAAGAGCAATACGATATCATTTTGAGTTGAAATTGTAACAGGATGTCGTTAAACAGTTGTTACATCTGAAATTTTACTTTTTGAACTGATTTCACAATACTAGATTACAAAGGTAGCCAAAGACTTTCTCCCTTTCACAGTCTTAGCAAGTGAGGTCATAAAATGAGTGTAAGTGAACAATTAATCAGTCGTAGTATCAAACATGTGTTGGAAAGCCAGCCTAAAAATACATGTGTTATGTTAGATGACAATGGTCAAGAAGTGAAAATCACCAAAGACATGGTGGTTAATGTCTGTCATCAACTGTTAAATAAGTGTCGTAATGTTAAAGATTAAGGGGCATATATTAGCCCCTTAATTTTTGAATCAATTTAAGTTTTTATCTCTAAATCAACACTAAAATCAAAACAATTATAAAATCCTATACTGACTTTCGTGCTGCAACAGATTCCTTCGCTACATCTTGAGTATCCGTTTTTGCCTTGGCTTGAGCGTTTGGCTTTTTGTCGGCAAGTTCTACTGCATTTTTCTCTGCAATAATTTGCTCAAACTTTTGGATTTCATTTTCCAAATGCGTGAGAAGATTCTGCAATTTAGGCAGAGATTTACGGCAACCCGTTAAACCGACTTCTAATTTATCTAAATAACTGGTCATGGTGATATTTAGTGCCTGACCATCCAAAACAATAGAAACAGGGTAGAGGGCGTCTAATTTAGCGCCATTCCAATACAAAGGTTCACGTGGTCCAGGTACATTGGAAATGATTACGTTAAACGCCTGACGTTTTGGCATAAGTCCTGATGCAATATTCACGCCTGCTGCACCAAAAACGAAAGCACTATAATTTAAGATTTGATCAGAGCTCATACGTTTAAAACGATTTTTTGCATTTTGTACACTGCGTTTAATAATGTCTAAGCGCTCTAAAGGACTTTCTTTATGTGTACCTAAATTTGCCAAAATCATGGTGATACGGTTACTCATATCTGAGTCATCATCACGTAATGAGGCTGGAACCATCGCAATCAGTGGTTTTTTCGGTAAAGCTTCTTGTGTGATTAAATAATCACGTAACGCGCCTGCACAAACAGCAAGCACCACATCATTAATCGTAACACCAAGGGCTTTGGAAATATCTCTAAAACGATCAAGTTCAAAAGACTGAGCAGCGAAACGACGTGATGAACTTACCCGTTGATTAAATAAACTACTCGGCGCTTGAAAGCTTGAAACATAATCGGGGTTTTTCCCCATTTCTTTAAATACAGTTTGGAACAGCTCTTGAGTGACCTTAGGTGCTGCTTCAACTTGTCCTTTTAAGGCAGAGAATATTTTTTTAGCTTTATCCAGTTTAGTTTCTTTTAAACGTTTTGCCCGTTTACCTTCGACACACCAAGGCGGAATAATGGTTTTGGAGTCAGCATCTTTTGAAAATGATTTTTCTACCAGACGCATACCAGCCACACCATCAATCATGGCATGGTGGATTTTAAAATACATGGCAAAGCGATTGCCTTCAATCCCTTCAATAATATGACAGGTCCAAAGCGGTTTAGCTCGGTCAATCAACGAACTGTGTTCCTGTGAAATATAAACCAATAACTCACGGATACGTCCCGGATGAGGTAGTGCGATATGACGGAAATGATGATCGATATCAAACTCTTCGTCTTCATCCCAAAACATGCCACTTAAGCGGTTGTTAAAGGGTGGGACAGGAATAGATTTTGAATTACGAATATCTGCAACAAGATCTTGAATGAAGGTAGAAGGCGCATGTTCTGGTATTTCAAATAAGAATAACCCACCAACATGCATGGGTTGTTGACGTTTTTCTAAATTTAAAAAAATAAAATCAATAGGGTGTAATGGGCGCATAGTCTTGGATTGCCTCACTGCAATTTCTACAACAACTCATTTATGAGCTGGTGAATTGTTAGAATTATAGAACCGTGTAACTTGGGTCTGTTGATCATTCGTCCATGTTTACAACGATGTGATGTTAGAAAACATCAGGTACATCGTTACATTTTGTGTTGCCAACAATGCAGCGCTTTGTTGGCATTCTGGGTATAGCTAAAATTTCTCAGTTTGAGTGATGAAACCTGAAAATAGTCTCACTATTTTTTCATGCCTTTGCCTACTCAACTCTAGCCTATAACACAAGCTATAGATGAAATATCAACAAACCTTAGTATAAAACTTTTCTAAGCGTAAAATCCAAGCATTTCGATGAACGTTAAGTTAATAAAAATTCATGAGTTTTAATGAGTTTTCCTGATATTACTTTTTTAAATTGCCTGCGTGTAAGCCACATTCTTTATGTGTTGCTTCTTCCCACCACCAGCGACCTTCGCGTTCATGTTGATTTGGCAATACTGGACGGGTACATGGTTCGCAGCCAATTGAGATAAAGCCTTTTTCATGTAATGGATTATAAGGAATCTCCATCATACGAATATAGTTCCATACATCCGCACTTGACCAATTGGCCAATGGGTTATATTTAATCAGTTGTTTGCCTTCACCAGAAAAACCGCTATCCGCTTGAATGACTGGAATTTCCGTACGTGTACCTGGACTTTGATCTTTGCGTTGCCCAGTAATCCAACCATCTAAAGTGGCTAATTTTTTACGTAGTGGCTGAACTTTTCGGATACCACAGCATTCTTTATGGTCATCTTGATAGAAGCTAAATAAACCTTTTTCATTGACCAACTGTTGAACGGCATTGGCTTCTGGAAAGCAAATCTCAATTTTAATCCCATAGTGCTTACGTACGGTTTCAAGAAATTGGTAGGTTTCAGGGTGTAAACGACCTGTATCTAAACTAAAAACACGAAATGGTTTACCTAAATTGTGTGCCATATCGATAAGAACAACATCTTCTGCGCCAGAAAATGAAATTGCAATTTCACCTTGCTGAGAAAGCGCAAGTTCTAAAATTTCAGAAGGTGATTTGTCGGCATACTCAGTCGCAAGTGCGTCCACAAGATCTATGGTTGGAATGGCGGTCATATCTGCTCCTGGCAGTTAGCTTGAAGCTACAATTTTCGTAAACATGTTCAAAAGATATTTGAATTTAAGCATTTTGGCAAAAATTAGGTCAATTCAACTTATGTGAATTGCTGCTTTTGACGATCCAGATATTTTAAAGTAAATGAAATATGCTACTTAGCAGATTAATTAAAATGCTTATGAATAAAACAGATTTGTAAATATTCACAAGTCTTATGCATAACCAAATGAAATGGGTTTGCTGTAAAAACTTTCAGCATTCTTTTTAAACTTTAGTGCTATGATAAGCCCAAAATTTTTAACTGACATTTGGGAGAACCCATGGAAATCGTATGTCTTGATCTTGAGGGTGTATTGGTACCAGAAATCTGGATCAATTTTGCTAAAAAAACAGGAATCAAAGAATTAGAAGCAACAACTCGTGATATTCCTGACTACGATGTGTTGATGACTCAACGCTTAAATATTCTTAAACAGCATGGTTTAGGTTTAAATGACATTCAAGCTGTGATTGCAGACATGGGGCCATTTCCGGGTGCAAAAGAGTTTGTAGAATGGTTACGTACCCATTTTCAGTTGATTATTCTTTCAGATACATTTTATGAGTTTGCACATCCGTTGATGCAACAGTTAGGTTGGCCAACCATTTTCTGTCATAAATTAGAAACTGATGAAAATGGTATGATCACTGCGTATAAGTTGCGCCAACCTGATCAAAAACGTGAAGCTGTAAAAGCCTTACATGGTCTAAATTACCGTGTGATCGCAGCAGGCGATTCGTATAACGATACAACCATGTTGGGTGAAGCTGATCATGGTTTCTTATTTGACGCGCCTGAAAATGTGATTCGTGAATTTCCACAGTTCCCGCCAATTCATGGTTATGACGCGCTTAAAGAAGCAATTCGTAAAGCATCTATTCGTGATATTCCAGCTTAATCTAAGATTTAAATCCAAAGGCGCTCAATGCGCCTTTTGTTTTGCTTTGATTTTTAACACACTTTAGTGGATGTTCTGTTTATTTTTAAACGCAAAAACAAACGCCAAGCTGGCCAACAAGATAATCATACAAATATAGACATCTGCAGTAAAAATTAAGCCCACTTTATTGACAAAGTATCCAGCAATAATCGCAGGTATACTAAAGGCCAAATAGCTTTCAACAAAAAATGCGGCCATTAAACCTGCACGTTGTTCAGGTAAAGCTAAGGGCATAACAGCACGAATTGCACCCATAAAACCTGTACCAAAGCCAATCCCAGTCACCACAGCACCAATAAACAATAAGATCGGTTGCACCAGATGAATGCCAAGTAAAATAACACTTGAGCCCAAGACAATCGTAATTGCAGCAGTGACTAAAATTTTAAATGTTGGCGCATTGCGCAGGGTTAAAATCCCAACAGCCCCTGAAACTGATAGGGTAATAAACATCATGCCATTCAACCATGCCGATTGCACATGGAAAGCTTGAGCCAGCAATGAAGGCATTAACGAGAGGAAGAACCCACTGACCATCCATAACGAGATATTAATTGGACTTACGATTAAGAGGGCTTTTCGGGTTTGTACTGGAACAGTCAGTTGCGGTTTTAATGATGCCAAAGCACCCACACGTTTAGTTGCGGTTTCAGGACTAAAAATTGCGATAAAGCTGGTAGATACAAACAGAAAGATGAGTATTTCAAAAATCAGTGTCAATGGAACAGTCGAAAACTCTAAAACAATGCAGGTCATCAGCATACCCGCAGCCATACCAAGCATTGGTGAAATACTATTAATTAAGGAACCCTGTGTTTTACTCAGATCAAGCAAAGCTGCTCCAAACGTAGATGCGGCTAAAGCTGTGGCAATACCTTGCAAACCTCGTGCGATAAACAGCATTTCGATATTGGATGCAAACAAGAAAAAGCCCATGGACAGAATTTCTAAAATCAAAGCCACAAAAATAACCGGCTTACGTCCAATATAATCAGACAATGATCCTGCCACCAATAAGGTTAATAGCAATGCAAACGCATAGGTGGCAAAGATAAGCGTTAATAAAACAGGAGAAAAATTAAAGTGTTGTTGATACAAGCGATATAACGGTGTTGGTGCGCTTGAGGCTGCCAAAAAGGCCATTAGGGTAAAAGTATGTGTGTACAGTGCAGCATTATGGCTTAATTTATAGGAAGTCACTTGACGATTAAAATTAGAGTTGCGCATAATCAACATGTACATAAAAGCTATTAATTAGCTTTTATACCGTATTTTGGATTAAACACAAAGGTTTAGCTAAGATGATTTTTGATTAAAGCTGTTCTTCAATCATTAACCCATTGATAGATTTTCATTTATAGATTTGTAGTGATTTGCTGATGACGAAAGTGATTACAGGTTTGCGTCCCGGTGGACGCAGTGCACGAATACAAGCCGCAGTTCATAATGCGGTGCAAACATTACAGCAGAATGTAGCTGTGGCAGATTTGACGATTCCGATGATTGCTGAATATGCAGGAGTCACCCCCTCTACGATCTATCGACGGTGGGGAGATTTATCTCAACTGCTTGCAGATGTTGCCTTTAATATTTTACATCCAGACAGTGTACCTGCGGATCTTGGTAGTTTTAAGCAAGACTTATATGCATGGATGGAGCAATATTTTGAGGAATATGCCTCACCCGTTGGGCGTACAATCTTAAGCGATATTGTGGCGGAAAATGATTCGCCAACCTCTGGTAAGTGTTATGACTTTTTGATTCAACAGTTAGACATTATTCAGCAACGTGCCCAGCAAAGAAATGAAACAAGCATCGATAATCAACTGATTATTGAAATTGTGATTGCACCCATGTTGCATCGGATTCTATTTACCGAACAAGAATCGAGTTTGGACTATATTCACCATTTATTAGCACGTTTGTTTAATTTTGCGGATGTCTTTAAAAACACGACATCCGATTTTGAGTAGTAAACAGGTGCAATCATTTCGGCTTTGAGAAAAACTTAAAGCGCGCCTCGAATCAATGGATAGACATTATCTAGCAGAATTTTCTGTGCCGTTGCATTGGGGTGGATTAAGTCTTTTTGCATCAAACTTTTATTGCCTGCAATTCCATTCATAAAAAACGGATGCATTTTAACTTTGTATTGTTGGCTTAGGGTTTGGTAGTTTTTCTCAAAAGCTTGGCTATAAGCTGCACCATAATTCGGTGGAATTTTCATTCCCAATAAAATGACCGTGGCTTGGCTTTTCTGGCTTTGTTGAATTAATTGCGCAAGATTTTTCTGAATCATTTGTGGCGGTTGACCACGTAAACCATCATTGCCACCCAACTCAATCACCACGATATCAGGTTTATGATTTTGTAAAAGTTTTGGAAAACGCGCCAACGCACCACTGGTGGTTTCACCACTTACACTGGCATTGACCACATTATGTTGTTTAGGAAATTGTTGGTTTAAGCGTTGCTGTAGCAAGAAAACCCAGCCTTGTTGTGGGCTAATACCATAACCCGCACTTAAGCTATCACCTAAAATCATGATCGTTTTTGCAAAACTACTAACGGGCAACAGACAGATTATGCTAAAAAATAAACAATGAATTAGGTTTTTCATCATTTTCAAATTTAACAATTTTTTGATTTGCATATAAGGTACTTTATGATGTCTAAGGTTCAGGATGATTCAACTTCTCCCATCATGCCACAAGTGATAATTTCTGCACAGCAACTTACACAAAAGATAGAATTACCTCATCAAACGCTTACAATTTTTGAAAATCTAAATCTTAATATTTATACAGGTGAACAGGTCGCGATTACTGGACGTTCTGGTTCAGGAAAATCAACTTTATTGGGTATCCTTGCTACTCTCGATCAAGCCAGTGCAGGTCAACTCAGTGTTTGTGGTGAATCAATTGAGCATTTAAATGAAGAACAACGTGCATTGATTCGACTTCAATATATTGGTTTTGTATTTCAATCTTTCCAGTTGCTCCCACATCTTTCTGCCTTAGAAAATGTGATGTTACCATTACGTTTACAGAAGAATTTTAATTATGCACACGCAGAACAAAAATCTTTAAGTTTATTGGCCAAAGTTGGTTTAGAACGACAAAGCCAACAAACACCGAAAGTATTGTCTGGTGGGGAGCAACAACGGGTTGCCATTGCACGAGCTTTAATTTCTGACCCCAAAATTATTTTTGCTGACGAACCTACAGGCAATTTAGATGAACATACTGCATTTGAAATTGAACAACTCTTATTTGATTTAAATAAAGAACTCGGTACAACTTTAGTGCTTGTCACTCACGATTCGCAATTGGCAGCACAGTGCCAACGTCATTATGAATTAAAAGATGGTCAATTGATTGAACATGCTCAAACGCCTCAATCGAATGAGGTGGTGTAATGTTGACCTTGTTTAACCCCTTATTTAGGCAAAGTTTTGCCAGTTCAGGCATATATTTGCTGATTATTGCATTGAGTTTAGCCATTAGTGCGACTACTGCATTAAAGTTTAGCAATGATCAAGTCAAACAAGCAGTGACCTTACAAGCTGCCAAAATGCAAGCTGCAGATTTACAACTTAGTGATACAGATCCAATTGACCAACAATGGATCAAACAGGCTGATGATTTAAAATTAAAACAGTCCCATGTCACCATTTTTGGTTCAATGGCCTCTACACAGGATCAGTTTGTTATGGTCAATGTGAAAGCCATTGACACAGCATTTCCCTTACGTGGTGAATTAAGGATTGCGCCAAAACAAGCCTTACAAAGTGGCGGGGTTTGGCTAAGCAAACGCGCACAAGAATTATTAAAATTAAACCTAGGCGATAGCGTTCAAATTGCCAATGGTCAGTTTAAAGTTACTGGCATCATTGAACATGATTCAAATCAAGAATTAGGCTTTTCTGCCTTTTCGCCAACCGTGATTATCTCTCAAGCAGATGTTGCAAAAACGGGTGCAATTCAAGTTGGAAGTCGGATTGAATATCGTTTGTTGATGGCAGGGGATGCGGAGTCGATTGCAACATATCAGCAATTTTTTAAGACATTTAAAGCGCAAGAAAAGCAAAATGTGAATCCAAAGATTGCACAAAATTCGGATGCAGATTCAGCTTTAAGTGCATCAAGTGCCAATACATTGACTGAAAACACATTGACTGAAAAGCAGCCAACAACACACTCACAAACAGATCAATCCATACAAGATCAACAAAATGCGGATAATGAATTAGATGCACAAAGTAATTTAAGACTACGTAATGCAGATGAGGGCAATTCACGCTTACTTAAACCGATTGAAAACCTCGATACTTTCTTACAATTGGCCAATATTCTGACGATTCTTTTATGTGGTTTAGCCATCGCTTTAACCAGTCAGCGTTACGTACAGCAGAACCAAGATCATATTGCACTGATGCGTTGTATGGGGGCAACGAAACGGCAGATTTTTCAAACCTATCTCGGGTTGCTGAGTGTTGTTATTTTAATCGCCATTGTCATTGGCAGTATTTTAGGACTGATTTTAGGTTATTCATTGTTGCAATTGATGTTGCAGATGATTCCGAACCTAGAGTTGCAATTTTCAATGTTGCAGATGCTGGTTGGTCCTTTGCCTATTGCAATTTTTACCAGTGCAATTGTATTGATTGGATTTATTTTACCGAGCTTGTGGCAACTGTTAAATACACCGCCTATTCGGGTGATACGCCAACAAGAAAAGTCGGCACGTTCAATGTTGTGGATGATGGCTACAGGTTTAGTGAGCTTGATTATTTTTAGTTTAGTCTTGACCGAAAATCTGATACTTACTGCGTTGGTAATGGGTGCAGTCATTGTGTTAACAGCTTTGTTATATGCAGTGGTTTGGATGATTTTAAAGACTTTAAAATCAATGAAAAATAGGCTCTCAGCCTATATCCGAACCCCTTCGCAAACCGCATTGCAAATTACCGCTTTGGCATTGGGTTTAAGTCTGATCACGGTACTTGCTGTATTGAGAACTGATTTATTAGAGCGTTGGCAGCAACAATTGCCTGAAGGAACGCCTAACCAGTTTATTTATGGTCTACCACCATTTGAACTGGATGCTTTTAAACAACAATTGGCACAGCAACACTGGAAAAGCACACCGTTATATCCCAATGTAAAAGGGCGCTTATTGGCAAAAAATGGCCAAGCTTTTCCTGCCCAATTGGTGAAAACCAATAATTCTTTACGTCGTGAGTTAAATCTCACCCAAGCAGATCATTATCCACAAGACAATATTATTGTTGCTGGAGATGCCCAATTAACTCAAATTGGGCAGGTGTCTGTAGAGGCCAAATTGGCTGAAGAATTGGGTATTAAAATTGGCGATCGTTTAACCTTTAGTTTGCCTGAGGGAAATTTGGACGCGCGAGTAGTGAATTTGCGTTCCGTGGAATGGCAAAGCTTTAGTCCAAACTTTTTCTTTATTTTTACCCCAAAGACGTTGGATGAAAACGCAGGCAGCTACTTAGGGAGTTTTTATGTGCCGCCGAGTGAAAAAATCAAGATGGTTAATCTGATTCAACAATTTTCCAATACGGTCTTTATTGACGTCTCTTTAATTTTTGATGAAATTAAAAACTTGGTTTCTGTGTTGGTTAAAATCATTACGGTTTTGGCAGTATTGGTAAGTTTATCTGGCTTTTTGGTACTGATTGCCTGTATCAATTTGCTGATGGATGAACGTAAAAAAGAAGTGGCATTGCTACGCTCTTTTGGTAGTTCAAAGCGCCAGTTAAAAAATATGATGAGTTTTGAAATCGGCTTTATTGGATTATTGGCGGGAATCGTTTCCTGTTTCTTTGCAGAGGTGATTAGTGCCGTTGCCAGTTATCGTATGGAAATGGTGATGCAATTACATTGGGAAATTTGGCTGATTTTACCAATTTCGATGGCAGTGTTGTGTGCATTGGTTGGGCGTTACCGATTGAGCTATTTATCTGAAATTCCACCATTGCAAAGTCTACGAGAGTTGAATTAAACCGCTTTGTTTAAGTGGTTTTATCTGGCTGTTTAATTTCAGTTGAGTCTTTAAAAGACTGCCCAGTGAAGACAGTAAATTAAAAAATGGCGACCTATAGGCCGCCATTTTTTATGCTTCTTGAATTGAGTGTACTCTGCAATGTTTTATTACGGCATAGACAAGCTATTTTAGAGATTAAAAGTTTAATTGCTCACGCATTTGTGCAATGGTTTGTTGCCAAAGTGGGCTAAGTGGTCCAACGAGATGCTGGCAATAGAGATAAACGCCATAGGTTGCTGCAATCCCTAAAAACACAATGATAATATTGGCAGCTTTACCCATTTTGGCACGTTGTGTTGCATACCAAGCCAAAGCCATGACCGCACCCATTAACATCCCACCGATATGGGCAGCATTGTTAATTCCAGAGGCTAAAAAGCCAAAAGCTAAGTTGATCGCAAGTACGGTTAAAAGTGATCTTTTATCTAAAATGAATCTTTGATTCGGGGTAGGTGGGAACAACGATAGTAGTGTCAGTGCACCACCAAGTCCCATTACAGCACCCGATGCACCTGCAGATACATGAGGAAAGAGTTTTTGATCAAAATTTTGCAGCAGTTCGTAGCTATTTCGAATATCCAAATAACCACTTAATAAACTTCCCATGAGTCCAGCAAGGATATAAAGTCCAAGGAAATAAAACTTTCCTAAAGTTTTTTCAGCAACATCACCAAAAATATACAGTGCCCACATATTCATCATTAGATGCAGGATACCGAAGTGAAAAAACATACTGCTGAATAAGCGATATGGTTCCTCTAAGAAGGTTAAAGGTGCATAATCAGCACCCCAACGCAACGCGTCCAATGTTGTCGGGTCAGTAATATTGACACCTGATAAGACTTGGATGGCAAATAAACCGACATTGATGACAATCAGCAATAAGGTTATTTTACCAATAGAATTGGGTTGGCTATAAGTTGAAAGATCTTGATATTTAGACATGCTATTGCTTAGCTTTTTATAGATAGATTCAGCTTAACATGAAACGTCAGAATTTTCGGAGTAAGCAGCTGACATGAAAGCTTTTATTGTTCGTGCTTTGTTAATTGTGGTCAGTATTTTGATCATGATTCAGCTATGGATTTTCTCAAGTTTAATTTATTGGCGTACTCATGATGTAGAAACCACCATGTTTATGCGTTGGACATATCTGTCTGATTTTGAGCCGATTCAACATCAATGGCGCGACTATGACAAGATCAGTGATAACTTTAAACATGCAATTGTCGCAGCTGAAGATGCCAAATTTCTCGATCATCATGGTTTCGACTGGGATGGTATTGAAAATGCACTACAACGTAATCTTAAAAAAGACAAAGTAGTCGCCGGTGGTTCAACGATCTCTCAACAATTGGCTAAAAATTTATTCTTCTATAATCGTCGCTCATTTATTCGCAAAGGTCAGGAAGCGATTGCCACCACCATGATGGAGCGGATGTGGACTAAACAGCGCATTTTAGAAGTCTATATGAACTCTGTTGAATTTGGTGATCATATCTATGGTGTTGAAGCTGCATCACAACATTACTTTTCTAAGAGCGCGGCAAGTTTAAGTCGTGAACAGGCCGCATTTTTAGCAGTGATTTTAACCAATCCGAAGTATTATCAAAAAAATCGTGATGATTCTAAGCTTCAATACCGTAAGCGTTTGGTTTTGAAGTATATGCGTTATACCCGTATTCCAGATTGACACTAAATAAATGAATTTAAAAAAGCACAAATTGATGTGCTTTTTTTATGAAGCGATGCTTTTTTTATGAAATTGTCACAAATTTGAAGCATACTAGAATTAAGACATTTTTTTTGATGCAGGTTTATTGCATGAATACCGCAGTGACGACAACAACGCCTACAGAATATTCTTATAATGAACGATATATAAATCGTGAGCTTTCAATTTTAGATTTCCATTTACGTGTTTTAGAGCAAGCCGTTGATCCTTTACACCCCTTGCTTGAACGTATGAATTTCTTGTTGATCTTTTCTCGTAATATGGATGAATTTTTTGAAATCCGTGTTGCAGGAATGATGGAGCAATTAACTTTAGGGAATGAAAGTCGTTCACCAGATGGTTTGACGCCAAAACAAGTTTTAGACCAAATCTCTAAAACTGCACATGAAGCGATTGAGCGTCAGTACCGTATCCTCAATGAGGAAATTTTTCCTAAGTTACGTGAAGAAGACATTTGTTTTTTACGTCGTGGCGAGTTAACGCCTGCACAATCTGTGTGGATTAAAAAATATTTCCAAGAACAAGTTGCACCAGTACTTACCCCAATTAGCCTTGATCCTGCACATCCATTCCCACGACTGGTCAATAAAAGCTTAAACTTTATTGTGACTCTAGAAGGGAAAGACGCATTTGGTCGACAAATTGATTTAGCTGTTGTACCAGCACCACGTTCGCTTCCTCGTGTAGTGCGTTTACCTGATGAGCTTACAGGCGGTAAAGAACATTTTGTGATGTTGTCTGCGATTATTCATGAGCATGTATCGGATTTGTTCCCTGGGATGACAGCTACAGGTTGTTATCAGTTCCGTGTCACACGTAATGCGGATTTGGCGCTGAATGAAGATGTAGAAGACTTAGCCAAAGCATTGAAAGGCGAATTGAGTTCACGTCGTTTTGGCCGTGCAGTACGTTTAGAAGTGACAGAAAACTGTCCAAAGCATATTTATGAATATTTGCTTGAAGAATTTGATCTAGAACAAGAACAACTTTATAAAGTGGATGGGCCAGTAAATCTGGCACGTCTTGTGTCAAATTTTAAACGTCCACATATGCGTTATGATTCGCATGTACCCGCGATTCCAAAAGTATTGAAAAAGTCTGAAAATATTTTTTCAGCAATGCAAAAACAAGACATTCTCTTACACCATCCATTTGAATCATTTGCACCAGTTATTAACTTGTTGCGTGAAGCTGCACGTGATCCCCAAGTGCTAGCGATCAAACAAACCTTATATCGTAGTGGTGCTGACTCTGAAATTGTTCAGGTACTTGCAGAAGCGGCACGTAATGGTAAAGAAGTCACTGCTGTGATTGAGTTACGGGCGCGTTTTGATGAAGAATCGAATATCGCCGTTGCCAATGTATTACAAGAAGCAGGCGCTGTTGTAGTTTATGGCATCGTGGGCTATAAAACGCATGCCAAAATGATCTTGGTGGTACGCCGTGAAAATAATAAGTTAGTACGTTATGTGCATTTGGGTACGGGTAACTACCATGCAACAAATGCTCGTATCTATACTGATTATGGTTTGCTCACTACAGATAAAGAGCTCTGCGAAGATGTACATCGTATTTTCCAAGAATTGACTGGTATGGGGAAAATGGCAAAGTTGAAAAAACTGTTACATGCGCCGTTTACTCTACATGCTCAGTTAATTGCTTTTATTGATGATGAAATTGCCAATGCCAAAGCGGGCAAGCCTGCACAAATTATTGTTAAAGTTAACGCGTTAACTGAAGTCCAATTGATCAATAAATTATATGAAGCTTCGCAAGCAGGGGTACAAATTGATCTGATTATTCGCTCAATTTGCTGTTTACGTCCTGGGTTACCAAATCTGTCTGAAAATATTCGAGTTCGTTCAATTGTCGGGCGTTTCTTAGAACATACCCGTGTTTATTATTTCGGAAATAATGGCAATCCACGTATTTACTGTTCAAGTGCAGACTGGATGGATCGTAATTTATTTAATCGTGTAGAAGTGTGTTTCCCGATCGAAGATCCAGCATTAAAAAAACGCATTTATCAGCAAGGTTTAGTCAATTACTTAAAAGACAATATCCGCGCTTGGCTGTTGCAAGGCGATGGGACTTGGACTCGTGTGAAACCTAAAGAAGGCGAGGCAATTTACAATGCTCAACAAAATTTGCTTGAGCACTTTGTAAATGGTTAAACCAAGATAATTTGATTATCTTAAGCCCGATTAAAATTAATCGGGCTTTTTTGTATCAGTCAATCGGATTTTAATGAAATTGAATGACTTGGTTATTTTAGATTTAAGCTTTTTTAAATCAGCAATCAACGCTTTTAATAAAGCATTGACGTTCTTAAATACTAGGATGATTTAAACTGTTGTGGTTTTAAACTCGATAAAACAGCAGGTAATGTAATTAAATAAATCATCGCGACAACCAACCATATAGCGCCAGTCCATCGTGTTTGGAAATGAAAATAAAGTGTAGAAAACAACAATGGGGCAATAATCGAGGCCAGACTGATGGTTGATGCGATAACACCTTGAAACTGTCCTTGCTGCGCAGCTGGGATTTTTTGTGAAACAACAGCTTGTAGTGCAGGAGTGCCGATACTTCCTAGGGCAAAGATCGGCATGATTGCAAAAATGATCCAAGCGTGTTGGGTAAAAGCCATGATGATTAATGCCATACATATACATGCCAGACCGATCAGCACGGTATTTCTTTCACCAAAATATCGGACGGCATGTTGCGGTATAAATGACTGAACCAGTACTTGGCATAAACCAAAAGTGCCTAAAGAAAGACCAACCCAAAATGTATTCCATTTAAAGGTATCGTGTCCCCAAAGTGCCCAGCAGACACCATAAGCTTCACCGCAGGCGCTAAACAGAAAAAATATCAGCAAAATCGGTAATATACCTTTTTGAGCAAGGATAAAACCAAAACTTTTCAAGGGATTTATTTTTAAACTCGAACGTTGCGAAATAGAAGCTTGAGGGGGGGCTAGGAGTGGATTGTTGCTTCGGGATTCAGGGAGTAGCCAGAATGCGATAAGCAAGTTAACGGTTGTTAAAATTACCGCAACGAAAAAAGGTAGCCGTAACCAATACCCGCCCAATAATCCACCGAGTATAGGACCGATAATAAATCCAATACCAAACATGGCACTCATTAAACCGAAGTATTTTGCTCGATTTTCTTCTGACGTGGTATCAACGATATAGGCTGAAGCCACGGGCATATTGGCACTACTTATTCCAGCAATGATCCGTCCAATGAACAGCAAGCTAAGAGAGGATGAGCAAGCAAGAAACAAATAGTTGATTGCAGAACCCGCAAGTGAAATCAGCAGAACAGGTCTTCGACCGATACGGTCACTCAAAGCACCTAAGATCGGGGAGAAAATAAATTGCATAAGCGCATACAGGCTTAGGAAAACCCCCATTAACAAGGCAACATTATGCTGATGGCTCAGGTCTTTCAGTAGTGAGGGAAGCAGAGGGAATACGATGCCAATGCCAATTGCATCTAAGACAATCGTTGAAAAAATAATATATAAAGGTCGGTTCATACGCGTCCTATCGAAAATTCAGGCACAGAAAACTGTGGAAACCTGTTAACGATGCTTGAAAGATTCAAGCCCTGTGGAACGCTGACCAATGCGAAGAATTGGATATGTGTCGACGAGATGGATGCATGCTTTTAAAAAACAAGCTGAGGATAGGTCGATTTTTCGCGATTTTTATCGTAACAATACATACAAAAATAAGCGAGTATTTTGTACTGCTCAAATATTATCATTCTTGATCTAGTAAAAACAAGATCGTTGTAATTTTGCTTATGCTGATGTGATCTATAGTCTTTTTAGACATTTCAATAAAAAAGGAGTCAATCATGACTCCTTTTTAGTATCGGAAAATTAACGTAAATTTGGCGTGATTTTTTGAAGAATTTGTACCAACACATCAAATTCACTTTGTAGCGGTGTACTTTTACGTGTAACTAAAGCCAAAGTGCGTGATGGTGCATTCTCAATAGGTTTAACCACAATCTGATCATTGTTTTTCAGCATATGTGCATGAATTGCAATCTCAGGAAGCAGTGTATAGCCTAAGTTTGAACTGACCATTTCCACTAAAGTTGGCAATGAGCTCGCTTTTAAACGGTGATCATTTTTACGCTCACCGATTGGGCAAACACTTAAGGTATGATCACGTAAGCAATGACCTTCTTCAAGGAGCATGAGATGAGAAAGATCTAAATCATCTAAGCTTCTTGCATTCATCGCATTTTGATCTGCTTTATTGCAGACTAAGAATAAATCTTCTTTCGCAATTTCAGCAACTTTCAAACCACGTGTGTCGAATGGTAAAGCCAGCATGATCACATCTAGATTGCCATGCTCAAGTTTTTCAACAATTTTTTCACTTTGTGCTTCATGCAGATGCAACTGAATTTTTGGAAGTTGTTTATGCACTTCTTCCAAAAGCTGCGACAAAATGAAAGGGGCGATGGTTGGAATAATCCCTAAATGCAAATCACCAGTTAACGGTTCACTCATTTCTCGACTTAACCGCATCAAGTCCTGAGCATCGGCGAGTAGAACACGGGCTCGGGCAACAACTTGCTCACCTAGAGGAGTTAAACGTACGTTTTGGCGATCACGTTCTACGAGTACGCCACCCAATAAACGTTCTAACTCCATGATTCCACCAGATAAAGTAGATTGAGTTACAAACGAACGGCGCGCTGCTTCAGTGAAGTGCAGCGTCTCAGACAGTGTCACTAAATATGACAACTGTCTTAGGGATGGTAATGCAGCCATAGTGTCCTAATGCTTATGATTTAAAATGATGTGCAAATAACCCGCTAAGTTGAGGAACAAAATGCGGTGGGATATCATGCCCCATTCCCTCAATTAATTCAAATTTAGCGCCTGAAATTGCTTTAGCAACTGCCTTACCATGACTTGGAGGTAGTAACCGATCTTTAGAGCCATGTAACACTAAAGTTGGCTTTTTGATCTGCTTATCCAATTTAAGTAAGGAACCTGTACATAATATTGCTAAAAACTGTTGAAGTACACCCGCTGGGTGATAACTACGACGATATAATTTACGTGCAGTTTGAATTGCTTCAACTTGGTTGATATAACCAGGTGAACCAATCATATGAAAAACCTTCAAGGAATGATTCACAATTCCTTCTTCATCACGTGATTCAGGTTTACCAATGAGACTAAAGAGTTGTCTTGGAAATGGTGGAGGTAGCAAAGGTTGATTATTACTGGTAAAGAGTAAGCCGACTTTATCAATTTTCTCAGGATATTTTGCAGCTAAAATTTGAGAAATCATACCACCCATTGAAGCACCCAAAATATGTGGTTTTTCAATGCCTAAACGATCAATTAATAATGCAACATCATCCGCCATATCAAATAAGTTATAAGGCGCGCCGTCATTTGGTAAGCCCAAAGCAAAGCGACCCATCAGCTTATAAGAGTTTAAACGTGGACCTTGGTGGCGAATTTTTGAAGATAAGCCAATATCACGATTATCAAAGCGAATCACATGAAAGCCTTGATCAATCAGTGATTTACAAAAAAAATCAGGCCAAAATAACATTTGCGCACCCAAACCCATAATCAACAGAATGGTCGGGTGTTGTGGATTCCCTCCAGTTTCAACATGAAGTTGAATACCATTACCTAAATCGACTTTGGTTTCATTCATGAACGAGGCATAAGGTGAAACTTGAAATTGAAGTGCGCTATTCATTGTTATTTTCCTAAGCAAGGATATTCTTTGATTAAAAAATATCCTTGCTATTAAAACCTTAAACGGATGCAGGAATCAAGTCTGGAACCAGTTTTGTTAATGTTAAACGCTGTTTTCCAGCAGTTGCACCTAACAATACAAAACCACGTAAGGTACCTTCAGCATCTGTTGCTTTAGATAACATCCCATCTTCAAACTCTTCATTCTCCCATGTAACATCTACATCAATTGGAGCAGGAAGTACAGTCAAAGGTGCAGCTGGGGTTTTCACCGCGACTGGCATTGCAGGGTAGTGTACAGTGGTGGTTTGTCCACTCAAGGTTTTGGCTAATGCACGCGCTTGTTGCATGATTGGCATGACAAATGGCAAGAGTGTTCCATTCACTTCGGCACAGTCACCGATGGCAAAAATATCTGCTTGACTGGTTTCGAGCAAGGTATTGGTAATGACACCACGACTAGTGTTGATTTCCGTAGCTTTAGCCAAGGCAATATTAGGTTGTAAGCCAATTGCAGAAAGCACAACATCCGCGAGCAAGGACTGACCACTGGCCAATGAAACGATATAACCACGCTCAGATTTAGAAACTTTTTCTACAGTGGTACCCAAGGCAAATTTAATTCCTGATTGTTCAAGATTGTCTTTAAATGCTTGAGCAACATGATTAGGCAATAAACGCCCTAAAGGTTGTGGTGCTAAGTCGATCACCGTAACCTGATGCCCAGTATTTTGTAAGTCATTGGCAAATTCACAACCAATTAAGCCCGCGCCTAAAATCACCACACGTTTGTTGCCACATTCACCCGTGCTGCAATTGTCTAAAGTTTCACGGAATGCACGATAGTCAATTAGTGAGTTAACCACATGAATATCATCACTCCCATCACCAGCAATCGCTAATCGAATCGGATTTGCGCCCACGGCAAGAATAAGTTTTGAGTAGCCTTGAGTTGAAGGTTGTCCATCTTTTTCAAGGGTTAATTCATGTTTCTCTACATCAATATTTTTAACCCATGTCTCTTTTTCAATCCGCATGTTCAGTTGGGTGCTCATCTTTTCAGCATTGCCTAAACCAATTTGTTCAGGTGCTTTTTTCCCAACCAATGCATTAGATAGGGTAGGTTTTGCATAATTCACCGCATCATCTGCGCAAATCATCACCAATTCCTGTTCGGTGTTTAACTTACGAAATTCTCTTGCAAGGGTATAACCCGCCATGCCAGAACCTATGATGATGATCGGTTGCATATCTTTCTCCATACCTGTTTCAAATTTAGAGGTGAATTGAATAATTTTGTATTGTTGAAAATAAATGTAAAAAAGACCATGTAAACATGGTCTTTACGCAATATCTTAGATTTCTACCATTTCAAAGTCTGCTTTAGAAACACCGCAGTCTGGGCATGTCCAGTCATCAGGAATGTCTTCCCACTTGGTACCTGCTGCGATGCCATCTTGTGGCCAACCTTCTGCTTCGTCATAAATCCAACCACAAACGATGCATTGATATTTCTTCATCTGATTCTCCGATATCTGACAGATGCATTGTTTTTTCTGTCAGTAAAATTCCTTCTGCTGCTTGACTCAAATAATATGCAAATAAAATGTGTACATATTCCTCTAAATTCTTACGCAGTTCTGTATCTAAAGTAAAGTAAATATCGGAGTTTATCTAACTAATCTCAAAGCTGAATGGCAGCTCAGGACAAAAGCGATGTTTATTATGCCAACTTTGTCAGACAATTTTAATTACAATCCTGTCATAACAAGGGTTGAGCGCTGATATAAAAGTTTAAAAATATTTGAATTTAGACAAAGGTCTAGATGAATATTTTAGCCAAAAATATTAAGCTAAAATTAGCTCATTCTATAGCCATCATTTTGTGTGAAAATGGACTTAATAAATTCAACAGCTTAGCGGACCATAATATTGAATAGGTAGCGAGCTGCTGTCAATTTTGGCTAATAAACGTTAAAATTCACGTATTATTTATCTTTTTTTAAATCTCCCCCATGATGAACATGTCTACTGCTTTGTGGTCAAGTATTCGTACTGTCCAAAACTTCCCAAAACCAGGTATTTGTTTTTATGATTTAACCCCATTGTTTATGAACAATCTTGTGGAGTTAACCGATGCATTGATTGCGAGTATTCCTGTAGAGCAATTGGATGCAGTGGATAGTTTTGTTGCAGTTGAGGCACGAGGTTTTGTTTTAGCCAGCTTATTGGCACAACGTACCGGCAAAGGCTTATTGTTGGTTCGTAAAGCAGGTAAGTTGCCACCTCCAGTGGTTGGTGTGGGCTATAGCTTAGAATATGGTTTAGATCGCTTGGAAATGTCAGCGGATATCGCAGCACAAAAAGTGATTATTGTAGATGATGTCTTGGCTACAGGTGGTACTTTAAAAGCAGTCCATCAATTGATGCATAAATGCCAACATACGGTATTGGGTGCAAGTATTTTTCTTGACCTACCTGATTTACATCAAGATCTTGGTTTAAAGGTTTGGTCAGTGCTCGATGAGCATTCCAAGCCAGTTGGAAAAGCGGTTGCTTAAAGACAAAATAACAATTTAAGTTTTCGGGCTACATTCTTGTGATTGAATACTTAAATCATTTGTTTGTCTGTCTCGACGTGAAAAAAGCCTTGTAAATACAAGGCTTTTTAGTTGGAGAGCAACGAACTGTACTTTGATGATTTTATTTCAAGCAATAAAGGTTTGTTCCATATATTCAATTAAATGATTTAAATTTTCAGGTTGGACTAAACGATGGTGTCCACCTTCAACAGCTTCAATCTGCATATATGACTCTAGTTGTTCAAGCACTTTATACATATCTAAAACCTCATCACCCAGTTCCAGATAAGCAATTTGTGGAATGTCATGGTCTAAATCATGTTCATCAATCGCTGCATAGTCTTCACGGAAATCTGGATTTAAGCTTGGATTGGCAAGGATTGCAGGAATTCGATGTTGCTGTGACATTTTTAATGCCCAATATCCACCTAAACTATGACCTACCAGTAAATCAGGTTTAATCTTTTCGATAATATCGTGATAAAAACACTCAACCGTTTTGTAGTTAAGATTACGATAATCCACGTTAATACAATATTTTTTTTCAGCATTTATGGCATGGAATTTTGTCGATTCTTTAGATGAATCTAGTCCATGTAAAAATAAGATTTTAGAATGAATACTCTTCATTGTTATCGTTTTCATATGGTCTTTCTTTATTGAGCAAAGGTAGAAATTGAACAAAGCTAGAAAAAGTTATCAATGGATTTAAAATTTTCCATTTAACTATTTTTATATTCAAATATTCTACTTAGCTGCACTTTTTTAAAAACTTAGATTTTGGTCTAAGAGTGTTGTGTAACAGATCAACATGCTTGTTATTTATTGTTTAACATATTGAATGTTTAGGTTTAAATTTTTTAGGTGATGGATTTTTATTAACAAAAATTAATCATTCTGGGTTTTTATTGTACTAAGCTATAGATTGGATCAATAAAATAAGAGAAAGAAATGATGACTTTAAGCTATGACATTGTCATTCAAGCGAATGCACAAACAGTATGGAATATCCTGTGGGATACCCATACTTATTCCAAATGGACCCAACCGTTTTCGGAAACTTCGCAGATGCAGTCTGACTGGAAAATTGGCGGGGAAACCTTATTTCAGGATGCCAGTGGCAATGGTATGGTCGCCACCATTGTAGAGTTGGAGCAGTTTAAAAAAGTGGTATTTAAACATTTGGGTGTTTTGAAAAATGGTGTTTTAGATTCAACAAGTGCAGATGTTCAAAGTTGGAGTGGCTCTTTAGAAAAATATTTCTTAAATGAACAGGGTGAAACAACCACATTATCTGCTGAAATAGAAACCTCTGAGGAATATAAGGACATGATGGATCGTGCTTTCCAGCAAGGGTTTGCAATAGTCAAATCATTGGCTGAACAAGACCATTGAGAAACTTAGCACTTTCATTATTGTTTAATGGCATTGAATAATCAGTGGTTGTTCAATAGAAAATGATTTTGCCACACCATTTTCATTACGCGGTTGGAAGCGAATTTTTTCTAGTAAAGGTTGCAGTATCGATTTCATTTGTTCGTGAATTAAAGGGGTGTAACGGATATTTAGGATTTGCCCTTGTGCATCTACCAAAAATTTTGCTGAGAGCGAGATATTACCTTGTTGATCAAATTTAATTTTATTCTGAGAGGGTGTCTTACTTTGGTCACAAAAGGGTTCTAAAGCGCTTTGTACTTGTGAAAAGTTGGGTTTTATGGCGTATTGGACGCGGGCTGGAAATTTAATAAACAGAATGTATTTCCCATAATAATATTTTATTTTTGCGATGTTTTGTTCATCAAAATTGAGGGTTTTATTTTTAAAATCATTACTGACTTGCGGTAATTGATCTAGAGTAAGTTTTTTTGCCAGTTCTAAAGCCCTTAAATTGAGTGCTTTTTGAGTAGGGTGTGGATTCATTAATTTGACTAGGCTTTGTAAACTGGTTCGATTTGGAACGATTTCTAATTGCCAAATATAATCTTGATTATTGAGATTGGTGCTTTCAATTTTTATAGGAAGATCTTTTTGAGTATTGCTCATAACAACGATTTGCTCGGCATCAACCACAGTTGAAAACCACAAAACATTGAAAAGAATGATACTTTGGGCGAATCCTTGCCAGTATTTATTCATGATTTTTAATTTTTACATGGTTCGTAGAGTTATATTCATACGCATTATGTTGTAAATCTGCTATGCTATGCAACTTCCGTTTTTTAATATAATCGAGGCAGAGATGACGCAACATAACGCTCAATCGACTTCTGAACAACACATTTCCGAAAACGATTTAATTGCACAGCGTCATGCCAAGTTAAAGCAAATTCAAGATCACGCCAAGGAAACCGGTGTTAGCCCATGGCCAAACACATTTAAGCGTGAGCATTATGCGCAAGATCTACAAGAACAATTTGCAGATCAATCTAAAGAACAAATTGAAGCAGGCGAGCAAGTTCACGTATCTGTAGCGGGTCGTGTGATGTTGAACCGTGGTTCATTTATCGTGATTCAAGACATGACGGGCCGTATTCAATTGTATGTGCCACGTAAAGAGCTTGCACCTGAAGTTCTAGAAACTGTGAAAAGTCTAGATCTTGGCGATATTATTGCTGTTCAAGGTTATATCGGTCGTTCTGGCAAAGGTGATTTATATGTTCATATTGAACATTTTGAATTATTGACGAAATCGCTTCGTCCACTTCCAGACAAGTTTCATGGTTTGAATGACACAGAAGTAAAATACCGTAAACGTTATTTAGACTTAATTGTGAATGAAGAAACACGTAAAACTTTTGAAATTCGTGCAAAAGTTGTGTCAGGTATTCGCAACTATCTCATCAATGAACGTTTTATGGAAGTTGAAACTCCGATGATGCATGTGATTCCAGGTGGTGCGTCAGCGCGTCCATTTGAAACACACCATAATGCATTAGATATGCCATTATTCTTGCGTATTGCACCTGAGCTTTACTTAAAACGTTTGGTTGTTGGTGGTTTTGAGCGTGTATTTGAAATTAACCGTAACTTCCGTAACGAAGGTGTTTCAACGCGTCATAACCCAGAATTCACCATGATTGAATTCTATCAAGCTTATGCTGATTACAAAGATCTCATGGCTTTGACAGAGGGGATGCTTGAAAAATTAGCAATCGACATCTTGGGTTCAACAGATGTTCCTTATGGTGAAGAAGTGTATAGCTTCAAAGGTCCATTTAAGAAAATCTCGATGTTTGATGCGATTCTTGAGCATAATCCAAATTTCACTGCTGAAAATGTTTCGGATCGTGAATTCTTGGCAACATTTATTCGTGAAGAGTTAAAAGAGCAAGTTAAACCAGGTTTTGGTTTAGGTCGACTACAAACCATCGTATTTGAAGAAACTGTTGAAACTCAATTACGTCAGCCGACATTTATCACAGAATATCCTGCGGAAACTTCGCCGTTAGCACGCCGAAATGATGATAATCCACATATCACAGACCGCTTCGAATTCTTTATCGGTGGTCGTGAGTTGGCAAATGGTTTCTCGGAATTAAATGATCCAATTGACCAAGCTGAACGCTTCCAAGCGCAAGTTGCTGAAAAAGATGCGGGCGATGATGAAGCAATGCATTTCGATGCTGACTTTATTGAAGCATTAGAATACGGTTTACCTCCTACAGCAGGTGAAGGTATTGGTATCGATCGTTTAGTGATGTTATTTGCCAATGCAGTAAGTATTCGCGATGTGATCTTATTCCCACATATGCGTCATAAAAATTAATTTATGATGTTATAAAAGATGTTGTAAAAAAAGCCACTGAATTCAGTGGCTTTTTTTACTTAGATAATCAGCGCATTTTAGAAATGAAATACGCCTAAACCATTTTTGATTTCGTCTAAAGTATCTTGAGTGATGATACGGCATTTTTCCGTACCAGTTTTTAAGATATCCATGATGTAATCTGGATCTTTTGCTAGTTCCATACGACGTTCACGGATTGGTGTAATCAACTCCTTTAACACACCTTCAAGACGTTTTTTCACAGTACCATCGCCTAAACCACCACGACGATAATGTGCTTTAAGTTCTTCAACTTCTTCTTTATTTGGATCAAAAGCATCTAAATAAGTAAAGACAATATTTCCTTCAACCTGGCCTGGATCTTCAATACGCAGATGGTTTGGATCGGTATACATTGCATTGACTGCTTTTTTGATGTCTTTATCTGTTGCATCTAACACGATGGTATTGCCCAATGATTTCGACATTTTGGCTTTACCATCAAAGCCAGGTAAACGGCTCATATTGGATAAAAGCGCTTTACACTCAGGTAAAACTTCTTGTCCAATTTGACGGTTTAAACGACGAACAATTTCATTGGTCTGTTCGATCATTGGAATTTGGTCTTCACCAACTGGCACGACAGTGGCTTTAAATGCAGTAATATCGGCAGCTTGTGCAACAGGGTAGCAAAGAAAACCTGCTGGAATATCACGCTCAAAACCACGTAATTGAATTTCAGCTTTGATGGTTGGGTTACGTTCTAAACGAGAAACCGTCACAAAGTTTAAATACAACATGGTGAGTTCATTCAACGCGGGTAAGCAAGATTGAACACAGATTGTGGTTTTTGTTGGGTCAATGCCGACTGCTAAATAGTCTGTTGCTACTTCAAGAATATTACGACGAACTTTTTCAAAGTTATCCGCATTATCTGTTAAAGCCTGAGCATCTGCGAGAAGGAGGTGTTGATGATGAGAATCTTGTAAGCCTACTCGTGAGCGCAAAGAACCTACAAAATGTCCCAAATGTAGTTGTCCAGTAGGACGGTCGCCTGTCAAAATCACAGGACGATTATCTTGATTCGTCATTATCGCTTCCAAAGTCTTTGTATAGACAGTCGTGTTTTATGAATGGGCACTATTGTACGAGATAATTTATTTTAATGTCAGCGAAAAATGGTGTAGAACCAATTTTTATCAATAAATGTGAAAATCTACAAAATTTTATATAGAAAAATGAATTTTCACTTTAAAATGACAGGATAACTAAAATTTTGGATAAAAAATGGCAAGTAGTCTATTAATATTATTAGATGATATCGCAGCAGTGCTCGATGATGTTGCAGTCATGAGTAAAATGGCGGCTAAAAAAACTGCGGGTGTTTTAGGTGATGATTTAGCACTGAACGCACAACAAGTGAGTGGTGTAAGAGCAGAGCGTGAGCTTCCTGTGGTATGGGGTGTCGCGAAGGGCTCATTTATCAATAAATTAATTTTAGTGCCTTTGGCTTTGCTGATCAGTGTGGTTGCACCATGGTTGATTAACCCATTGCTGATGATTGGTGGTCTGTTTCTTTGCTATGAAGGTGTTGAAAAAGTTCTACATAGTTTGCAGCATAAAAAAGCCAAAACCGGTGAAGCTGCACAAGAGGAACTTGAACAAATCGAAACTGATTTAGCCACATTTGAAAAAGATAAAATTAAAGGCGCGATACGCACAGACTTTATTCTCTCTGCTGAAATTGTGGTGATTTCTTTAGGGACTGTTGCGGCTGCAACATTTGGTACCAAAGTGATGGTGCTATCTGTCATCGCAATTTTAATGACCGTCGGTGTCTATGGCTTTGTCGCTATGATTGTAAAGATTGATGATTTAGGTTTGTACTTAACCCAACAAACATCAAATGTTAAACAAAGCATTGGCCGTGGTTTACTGGTATTTGCACCAAAGTTAATGAAAACATTAACGATTGTTGGAACCATTGCAATGTTCCTTGTCGGTGGGGGGATCATCACCCATGCTGTTTCAACTTTGCATCATTGGTCAGAAGAAGCCGTTGATCATATTCAACATATTCCAACCGTTGGTAGTGTTATTGGTGCATTAACACCAACGTTAATCAATTTACTGATTGGTATCGTCGCAGGCTTAGCCGTGGTATTGGTTGTTGGACTTATTCAAAAAGTTCGTGGTAAATCAACAACAGCCTAAATGCAAAGCACATCCTAAACGATAGCCAATTTAAAATAAAAAGGACCGATCTATGCGTTGGAAAGGACGTAGAGAAAGTGATAATGTCGAAGATCGCCGTGGCGGTGGTGGCGTAAAAGCGGGTGGAATTAGTATCCTGGGCTTAATCGTCGCTTTTGTTGCATGGAAGTTCTTTGGTGTTGACCCACAGCAAGCCTATCAAGCGACCAAACAGGTGACTTCGGCTGGTGCAAGCCAAAATTCTACACCCACCAATTTAACACCTGAACAGCAGGAAACGGCATCTTTTGTTAAAACTGTTTTGGCAGATACCGAAGATACTTGGAAACCGATTTTCCAACAACAAGGTGTACAGTATGTTTCACCTAAGCTGGTGATGTTTAGTGGTGCGATACGATCAGGCTGTGGTACGGCTGAGTCTGCAATGGGGCCATTTTATTGCCCAGCAGACCAAAAAGTGTATATCGATACCCAGTTCTTTAAAGATATGCGCCAACAGATGGGCATCTCTGGGGAAAAAAATCAATCTGAGCTTTCAGCTAAAGATGAAGCAGGTGATTTTGCACAAGCCTATGTAATTGCGCATGAAGTTGGGCACCATGTACAAAATTTATTGGGAATATCGTCTCAGGTTCAGCAAGCTCGTCAACGTGCCAGTGAAACTCAGGGCAATCAACTTTCAGTACGTTTAGAATTACAAGCGGATTGTTTGGCTGGGGTTTGGGCCAATCGTACTCAACAACGCACCCAGTTCTTAGAACAGGGTGATATTGAAGAGGCGATGGATGCTGCTGAAAAAATTGGTGATGACTACTTGCAGAAAAAAGCACGTGGTTATGCTGTACCAGACAGCTTTACTCATGGCACCAGTCAGCAACGTATGCAATGGTTTAACATTGGTATGAACTCTGGTGATATCAATGCGTGTGATACCTTTAAATAGACAGCTATAGATTGTTGAGTTAAAGAAGAGAACATCATGTTCTCTTTTTTTCTCAATCAATTTTTTTTTAAGCGCTTTTTATGTTAAAAAATATAACCAGTAATCATCATATTTCAGTTTTTTTTGTACAATTATCCAGATTGTTAAATGGTCTCTTATTTTATATTTTATAAAAAAATGATTGAGTGTTTGATGTGCATTTAAATTAAAAATCTAAAACAGGTTTCGGATGGGTAACTATTTCTTTCTTCAGGTCTTTACAGTCATTTTTGCGCTTTCTATCGCGACTACAATTTTTAATAAGCGAATATTAGGTTTCCCTCAAGCCATTGGTGTTCCCATTGTTTCAGCAATTTTTGTCTTTATTTTGCAATGGGGTGCCAGCTTACTCAATGGCAATCAATTTATCTCGATTAATATTCATAACATTGAAGAAGCTGTACGGCATGTCGATTTTTATGATTTTTTAGTCAATGGTGTCATTTGCTTCATTCTGACTTCTTCAGCACTTAAATTTAAGGTTTCAGATTTAAAAGTTTATTGGAAGCCGATCAGTATCTTGGCAACGATTGCTTTACTGCTCTGTGCTGTATTTTTTGCAGGATTGGTGTTTGGTTTCCAATTCTTGATTGGCAATCCTGTTCCAATTTTAGTTTTATTGTTATTGGGTTCTGCCTTAGGTGCGACAGATCCGATTGGGATCAAAGGTGTCCTCAGTTCAGTACGTGCGCCCCATCATCTGATTGTTAAGTTGGAAGGCGAGTCTTTATTTAACGATGCAATGTGTATCGCAGTCTTCATGACTTTATTGAATGTCCTCGAAGGAGAGCATTTTAGTTTAATGGCAACGCTACAAACTTTCTTATATGAGATTGTGGTTGCGGTCATCATTGGTTGGGCTTTTGGTCTGGGAATCTTGCGTTTATTACGTGGTAAACACGAGATGGAGTCTTTGATTCTTACCACTGCATTATTGGCATGTGGCTCTTATCTGGTTGCATTATTTGCCCATGCATCCGCTCCGATTGCCTGTGTGATTGGCGGTTTAATTGTCGGTAATAAATGGAAAGAAATTTTACAGGATCGTGAAATTCGTGAGGTTAATCATTTTTGGCATACGGTAGAAGGGATTATTAACTCTTTCCTCTTCACCTTGATTGGTCTAGAAATCTTTATTTTAGATTTAAGCACAAGTTTGATTCTTGGTGGTATTTTTGCTTTCTTTGCCTTGCATCTCTCTCGTTTTGCCGCAAATTTCTTAGCTTTTGCATTTTTCCCATCGTTCCGCAAAAAGAGCTATAACGGTAGTCTGGCTATTCTTTCTTGGGGAGGGGTTCGTGGGGGAATTTCACTTGCATTGATCCTTGCTGTGGCAAACGTCCCTGAGTTACGTGACTACAGTAGTATTCTAATTGGTTATACCTTTATCAGCGTATTACTTTCAGGTGTCGTCTGTGGTTTGGGTTTACCTGCAGTCATGAATGCCTTTTATTACAATCCAAATGAAGAAACCCAAGGTTTCAAAGGTTGGTATCAGCGCATGTGCAATAAAATGAACCGTAAAGGCATCAAATATATTGTGGGTGAAGATAATGAAGGGCATGAAACCATTACCATTTATAACCCAGAAGCGTTGGTTGACAAGAAAGCTGCAGATGGTGTGGCCTCCGTACATCATCCTGAAAAAGCGCAAGAAATGAAGCGATTGGAAAATCCTGGTAACTTCTAAATGCAGCGCATTAAGTCAGATGAATAGTTAAGGTGTAAAATTGAGAGGCTAAAACTTCAATATTCTTAGACGTCTATCGCAATAAAAAAGCCAGTAACAATACTGGCTTTTTTATTGGAGCTGTTATTTTGCGTTTTTGCCTAAGAAATCGAGGTAAGGTTTCACCAAAAGTTGCTCTTGTTCTAAAATCGGTAAATGTCCGACTCCTTTTAGAATGATTGGCTCTTGTGCATTTTTCAATAAGCCTTTGAGTTCAGCCGCAGCTTCAACATTGATAATTTGGTCTTTATCTCCCCATGCAATCAATACCGGCTGGTCAATCGAACGTGCTGCAATGGCAAAAGAATCTGGAGTAAATAATTTAGACATGACAATCAGTTGCTCAACCAATTTGGTGGTGTTTGCCGATTGGCTAATCATCAATTTCTCTTGAGCATCTTTTAATTCTTTAGGAATAAAAGGCGGTAGACTGGTTGCAATTTTCATTAAACGATCAAAATCGCCAGGTTTGCTGACAATCATATTACGTAAAGTTGTTGGATCTTTTAAATAAGGAGTATTGGCAGATTTAAATACACCTGCACTATCAATTAAAAATAAAGATTTGGTATCAACAGGGTATTGTGCTGCGTAAAGTAAGGAAATCGAGCCACCCATCGAGTGACCAGCGACATTTAAGCCATTGTCTACTTTAATGGCTTCAGCAAAACGACGTAATTTTTCAGTGAGATTGGGCAATGAATAATCAAAATCGTTAGGGACTTTACTGTCACCTTGACCAGGAAGATCAGGAATAATCACATGGTAATAAGGCGTTAAGTAACGTGCCACACGATTCCAGTTGTCACGACTTCCAGCTAGGCCATGAACGAGCATAATGGTAGGTTTGCCAGCTGGTCCGCCTTCACTATAAGCCCAATCAATATCACCGACTTTTACACGTTTGGTTTCCATGCCCGCCCATGCCCGTTCTTGTTGAAGCACACTTTGAATGTCAATCGCTGGAGCAGCATAGCTTGTGGTCGATAAGCCTACTGTTACCACAGAACCTATTGCCAATGCCGTCGATAAAATCAGTTTGTTGAAGATTCCTTTCATCTTTGAATACTCTTGTTGTTGTATTTGAGGTACGATTTAAGATTAGATTATGTACAGTCAAATTACATTTGCCTAAAATGTTTAAAGCCTATTTTCAAAGTCAATTTAACCCCGTTTGCCAAGATGCTTATGAATATTATTTTTTATTATTTGATTGATCTAAAAAATGTCAAATCATGAACTCGCTCAGATGATTTTAAATGTCATCATACAAATTCCCCAAGGTAAAGTTGCCAGTTATGGTCAAGTTGCCAAATATGCAGGCTTACCCAAACATGCACGGTTGGTTGGGCGTGTATTAGGACAGTTACCTGAAGATCATGATATCCCTTGGTATCGAGTGGTTAATTCACAAGGGCGAATCAGCTTAAAAAAGCTGGATGAGAAGGGAATGTGTATTCAGACTGCAAAGTTATTGGCTGAGGATGTTATGGTTATTGATGGCAAAATAAATCTAAAAAAATATCAATGGACACCCTGATTCCTCACTATAAAGATAGTGAGGAATGTTTAAAACAAAAGGTGAAAGTTATTTAATTACTAAAACAGGGATTTGTAATTCAGTTAATAAGCTTTGCGCTACGCTGCCCATAATAATTTTTTTCAGTCCGGTACGACCATGTGAACTGAGAATGACCAAATCAATTTTTAAATCCTGCACAGCTTGATTTAAAGTATGTGCAATATTTTCGCCTTCGAGTAAACGTGTTTCAACTTGCACGCCTTCTGCGGCAAATTGATCTTTTGCCACATTGATATTGGATTGAATAAATTCACGAGCACGCTCAATCAGCATATTGCTTTGACCATGCGCCAAATATTCTGATGCAATATAAGGGTCTAAAGTCATCACCTGTACAACCGTGATTTTACTGTTAAATGCTTTGGCAAATTCAACTGCATGTTTCACAACAGATAATGAGGTTTCTGAACCATCAACAGGAACGAGGATATTTTGATAAGCCATGTCTATTTTCCTTATTTTACCGAAAAGCTGAGTTGAATATTTATTACAATTCTAAGTCTATAGAGTCATCATAACGTGAATATGAGATGAATAAAACCGAGTAAATGTGTAGGGATAATTCATATAAATATCATAAATTTAATTAAAAGCATTGGCATCAAGTTACATCGTTTTTTTACTTGCAAATGCAGCTGAATAAAAAGATAAATCAATCAATAAAATAAAGATCGAGATGCAATCAAGCATGATCAAAATAAAGCTTTAAATTGTTTAAACAAAAGCCATACACAATTGAGAAAATATAGAGGCTGAATGAAACAATTGGCAAATTGTAAATCCAGTTCTTCCTTTAAAATGTTTTAAATATAAATACTGAAAATAATAGGACATTACAATTTAAACCATGGATTAAAAGGAAAAGACAATGGAATATCAAACAATTATCGTCGAAGAAAAAAATGCAGTTGGATATTTGAGCTTAAATCGGCCTGAACAATTCAATAGCTTTACACCGCAAATGTGCCTTGAAATTGTAGAGGTCTTAACACAATGGAAAGATGATACCGAAATCCGCATTATTGTGATTGCTGCGATTGGAAAAGCATTTTGTGCAGGTCAGGCGATAAGCCCAGATTTATTTGGTGGTGGTGCTATAGACTTGGGTTTGGTCTTGGAAAAATACTTTAATCCCTTATTAGCGCTCATCAATACACTACCAAAAGTGATTATCTGTGCTGTAAATGGCGTTGCAGCTGGTGCGGGAGCGAGCCTGGTCTTGTTATGTGATATCGTGATTGCGGCAAAGTCTGCAAGCTTTTCACAAATTTTTAGCAAAATTGGCTTAATTCCAGACTGTGGTGCAACTTGGTTATTGCCGCGTATGATCGGCTTTGCCAAAGCCAAAGCGTTGATGCTGACTGCCGAAAAAATCAGTGCAGATGAAGCGGAACGATTGGGAATGATTTATAAAGTGGTAGAAGATGATCAGTTACAGATAGAGGTTGTTACTTTAGCCGAGTATTTGGCAACCCAAGCCAGCCTGAGTTTTGCCTTGATTAAACAAGCGATGCGGGTCAGCATGCAAAATGATTTTACTAGCCAAGTTAAAGTTGAGCAGGATTTGCAAAGACAGGCAGGGCAGTCAGCAGATTTTTTAGAAGGTGTTCGCGCTTTTTTAATGAAAGATAAGCCAAATTTTAAAGGACGATAAATAACGATTTAAGTTGGGACGCTTTTCAACCTGAAACATCAAAGCTAGTAGAAAAGTCTCATAATAATGTAATGCTATTTGCGCGAGAATAGTATGCTCGAGGTTATTAGAACAAGAAATAAAAATTACACATAACATAATTTGATTATGTATTGCATAAATTTAAGCTTTCTTGTAGGATAAATTTAGAGTTAAGCGTCAGTGTAAATGCAGCTTAAGGTTAGCGCTTTACATGGACTAAATTATGGAAAGGAAGAGTTCAAATCAGGATATTTTGTTGATTGACCTAAATACCTGTGATCTTTTCTCGGCATTAAAAAACGGATGAATTTATTCAAATAAGGGAAACTAGATGGATATTTTAGATAACCCATTAGAACTATGTGGCTTTGCATTTATTGAGTTTGTTTCGACGGAAAATGGATTAGATCAAATCTTTGAAGCAATTGGTTTTGCTAAAGTCGCAAAGCATAAATCAAAAAAAGTTTATTTATGGCGTCAGGGTAATATTAATATTATCTTGAATTATCAACCTGAATCTTATGCATCATTCTTCTTTAAAGAACATGGCCCATCAGCATGTGCAATGGGTTTTAGAACGCGTGATGCAGCTAAAGCTTTTAAAAATGCAATTGAACTTGGCGCAGAGCCAATGTATTCGCAAGCAGGACCAATGGAATTAAATATCCCAGCGATTAAAGGAATAGGCGGTATGCCAATTTTCTTGGTCGATCGTGATATTTATGAAAATGATTTTGTATTCTTTGATGACGAAAATCGAAATCCACGTGGAGCTGGTTTAAATGAAATTGATCATTTAACCCATAATGTCTATAAAGGACGCATGGATTATTGGGCAAATTTCTATGAAAAAATCTTTAACTTCCAAGAAATTCGCTATTTCGATATCAAAGGTGAATATACGGGTTTAACTTCTAAGGCGCTGACTGCACCTGATGGGATGATTCGTATTCCTTTGAATGAAGACTCAGACAAAGGCAATGGACAAATCGCCGAGTTTTTGGCTGACTTTAACGGAGAAGGCATTCAACATATTGCTTTTATTACCGATGACTTAATTTCAACATGGGATAAGTTAAAAGGTTTAGGGCTGAAGTTTATGACGGCACCTCCTGAAACTTATTATGAAATGTTAAAAGATCGTCTGCCTGATCATGGTGAGCCGACAGAAGAGTTGCAAAAGCGCGGTATTCTGTTAGATGGCAATACCAAAGACGGTCAGAAGAAACTGTTATTACAGATTTTCTCTGAAAATATGCTTGGACCTGTATTCTTTGAATTTATTCAACGTAAAGACGACGATGGTTTTGGTGAGGGCAACTTTAAGGCATTGTTTGAATCAATCGAACGTGACCAAATCCGCCGTGGCGTATTAGAAGCCAAATAACAAAATCGTACTCAATACAAAAAGCCAAGAATTTAATTCTTGGCTTTTTGCGATCTTTCACTAAAAAATTAACGTGTTTGTATGTATTGATTCATCGCAGCAACTTCACGTTTAAATAGTTCAAGTTTTTCACTACCCGCGTTGACTGGTAAAAACATTTCACTGTCTAATGCAACAATACAAAATTCCATTGCAAGATGAGCGTTGAAAATAGGTAAACCCACAGCATTGATACCAACAAGTAAGTCACCTTGGGCAATTGCCATACCTTGTTGTAAAGTATTTTCTTTTAAAACAAGAAATTCGTCCCAATTGGTGGGTTTGACTTGACTATGGTTCAGCGTTGCTTTTTCCCATTCAGAGTGCATCAATGGTTTGATTAGCGCTTCGGGTAAATAGGAGGCAAAAACCCGCCCAGCAGCTGAATTTACTAAAGGCATGATCGAACCGACTTTGGTCACAATTGAAATCGGATGATTTGATTCAATCGACTGTACAACTAATGGGCCTTTAGGTGACCATTTGCTGATTTGAATCCCGCAACCAATTTTACTTTGTAATTCATAAATAAGGTGCTGAACAAGCTGTAAAACATCGGTGTGTTGGATACAGTTTAAACCTAAACGCCAAGCTTGATCACCAAGCGCATACTGACCACCCTCAAGTTGTTTTGCATAATTCATCCGAATCAAACTGACAAGATAACGATGTACCTTGGCTGGATGCATATCAAGTTTACTCGACAACTCTTTTAAAATAATCGGCTTATTATGTTCCAAAAGGGCATTGAGAACGGCTAAGCCCACCTCAAGTGATTGAACCCCACCAGACAACTTTTCTTCAATCATTGAATAACCCTTAATCTGTATACGATCTAGCAGTGTTGATGTGCTGTCGATATTTGATTTACATATTTAACACATAGTGCCTGAGCATTGTACAAAATAGAACTTATCTTTTTAAATGAAATCTCAAAAGAGCCTCAGTGAATGTTATCAGCATACAATTGTTTTTGAAGTGCTGCATATGATTTATTAAACAACAGGACATCATCAAAAGATCTAGACCATTAAAGTTAAGCCGATAAAAATCGGTATTGGAGTCACAACGCTTCAATACCGATTAGATCCACAATTGTCTCACAGCAATATTTTAAATGCTGATTGCTGTTATTGCTTAAGATTCAGCAAAACTAGCATTGTGTGCTGTTAATGCTGCTTAATATCGTGTTCAACTAGATCTAGGATGCCAAATCACGAATCATTCGATTAATAAACTTAGTAAGTACTAAGTTGGCTTTGGCACCCAGACATACTCAACTGAGCATGGTTATGCTCCCAACTCGTCTTCATGCAAAAAGTGAGTATGCTGAGGCGCACGTTTGGTACGGCTCCACTCATCTAGCATTTCTAATTTCATTTCTTCGGTAATTCGTGCGATTTTTGCATCTGCATGCACATCGTTATAGGTCAGTTCTAAACGATGACCATTGGGGTCAAAGAAATAAATCGAGTGGAAAATGCCGTGGTTGGTGACACCAAGAACTTTAACACCATGTGTTTCAAGATGTTCTTTTGCAATCAATAACGTATCGAGGTCTTCGACTTCAAATGCGATATGTTGAACCCATTGAGGGGTATTTTCATCACGCCCCATATCGGGTTGAGTAGGCAGTTCAAAAAATGCCAATACATTGCCTTGTCCAGCATCTAAGAATAAATGCATATACGGATCAAAGGCTTTGGTCGAAGGCACATGGTCTTCAGCAAAGGCCAAAATAAAATCCATATTGAGCATTTTTTTATACCATTCCACGGTTTCTTTGGCATCTTTACAACGATAAGCCACATGGTGAATTTTTTTAATCGCAAAGCTCATGATAAAACTCCTTTATCTTTATTCCCAATCTGGTTGTTGTTCTGGGGCTGCATTGAAGAAGGCAGGAAGGGTTAAACAGTGTTGACTAATCGACTCAATCTTTGCAAAAGCGCTTAAATCAATTTTAAAGCGTTTGGCGTTATAGACTTGAGGAATCAAACAACAGTCTGCAAATGTCGGTTGTGTACCAAAACAGAATTGCCCATTTGAATCTTGTAGTTGGGCTTCTAAGCTGTTAAAGCCCTCTACAATCCAGTGCTGGTACCAGTGTTTTTTTTGCTCGTCACTGAGACTGAGATCATTTTGTAAATACTTTAAGACTCTTAAATTATTTAACGGATGAATATCGCAGGCGATCGCTTGTGCAAAAGCACGTACTTTACTGCGCGTGACGATATTGTCAGGCAACAATGAAATTGCTGGATAACGTTCTTCCAGATATTCCAAAATACTGAGTGACTGTAAAAAGCTTTGATCTTCATCCACTAAAGTTGGAACACACTGACTTGGATTAAGTGCTTGGTAACGCTCTAGCAGTTGCTCATTCTTGACCAAATGCACGGGCTGTATTTCATAACTCAGTTGTTTGAGGTTCAGTGCAATTCGAACCCGATAAGCTGCAGAGCTACGAAAATAACTATACAGTTTCATAGCTCAAGTCTTCTGTTTGATGAAAGTTAAACTGGCGAGCTGGCAAAATACTATTGGCAACCTCACCAAAGCCCACTCGGATCCCTGCTTTTTCACAATAGCCTTTCATCACAACACGGTCACCATCTTGTAAGAAACCACGTTTTTCGCCATTCGAGAGGGTGAGCGGTTTGGTGGTATTCCATGTCAGTTCAAGCAAACTACCATAAGCATCTTCTGTAGGGCCTGAAATTGTGCCTGAACCCATCAAGTCACCGACTTGGACATTGCAACCGGCAATCGTGTGGTGGGTGAGTTGCTGTGCCATTGACCAATACATATATTTAAAGTTGGTCTGGCAAATCACATCAGCTTGTGCTGATTGAGGGCTTTGAACTTCAATACTGAGATGAATATCATAGCTGTTGGCAATATTTTCTTCTAAATAGCAAAGTGGTTTAGGCTGTTGTTCTGGACCTTTGACTTTAAATGGTTCCAGTGCTTGCATGGTCACTACCCAAGGTGAAATTGCACTTGCAAAAGTCTTGGCGTTAAACGGACCTAATGGTACGTATTCCCATTGTTGAATATCACGTGCCGACCAGTCATTGAGTAAGACCATACCAAAAATATGCTCCCAAGCATCTGTAATCGCGATAGGCTCACCCAATTCAGTTGCTTTACCAACGATAAAGGCGGTTTCTAATTCAAAATCGAGTTTACGTGTTGCTGAGAAAACAGGGCGTTCTTGATCTGGTAATTTGATTTGCCCAGAAGGGCGAACAATATCTTTGCCACTGACAATCACAGAGCTTGCACGACCATTATATCCCACAGGAAGTTCGCTCCAGTTTGGAAGCAACGCATTCTTAGGATCTCTAAACATGGTTCCGACATTGGTGGCATGTTCTTTGGACGAGTAGAAATCTGTATAGCCAGAGACTTGAATAGGTAAGTGCAAAGTGACTGTATTTTGCTTAAACAATGCGTTTTGGCGTAAAACCACATCATCACGAAGTGTTGGGTTTTCAGCAGAGAGTAGACTTTGTAATGTCGTACGAACCTTTTGCCAGTTGTGTTTACCCGTTTCTATAAATTTATTCAGTGTCGCTTGATTAAAACAATCTTGATGTCCATTGATCGTTAATAGTCCATGTGCCTCTAAGTGGGCAAGGTCTATGACCCAATTTCCAATGGCAACACCTACTCGTTTGGTGCCTTGGGGTGTTTCACTAAAAATACCGTAGGGCAAATTATGTATTGTGAAATCTGATTGTGAGTCGATTTCAAGAAAACAAGTTAAATGTGAGCTCATGATTTGCTTTCCTTGTCTTTAATTTTGTTAGGGGTGATCAAAATCTTTAATATATTTTCTTAAGTATTTGAAAAAACAAATAAATATAAAGTTATTTAGATGCCTTGTTCAAATGACTCAAGCAAGCTGTCGGTGTCTTATCATTTCTATCATACTGAAAATATTTGATTACGCAATACATAATTTGATTACACAATTCATAATAATTGTTATTTGTTGAATTTTCTGCTTATATGCGCGGTTATGAGAAAAGTAAATCAATTATTTTTCGATTAGATATAGGCATTTTTGATTAACTTATGATATACGTAATTTTGAATACAAAAATTACGAGACAAGGATGAGAATAATCATATGTCAAAACATGAGCAAGGAAACCTGAAACATGGTTTAAGCAATCGGCACATCCAGCTTATCGCGCTAGGTGGTGCTATTGGTACAGGATTGTTTCTGGGTATTTCACAATCGATTAAGCTTGCAGGTCCTTCAGTCATACTCGGTTATGCGATTGCTGGATTTATTGCGTTTTTAATGATGCGACAGTTAGGTGAAATGGTGGTTCAAGAACCGGTCAGTGGTTCATTTAGTCACTTTGCTTACAAATACTGGGGCTCATTTGCAGGTTTTATGTCTGGCTGGAATTATTGGGTACTCAATGTTTTGGTATGTATGGCAGAGCTGAGCGCAATTGGTCTTTATATTCAATATTGGTGGCCTGAAATTCCGACTTGGATTTCAGCATTGGTGTTTTTTGTTTTAATCAACGGTATCAACTTATTGCATGTTAAATTTTTTGGCGAAATGGAGTTTTGGTTCTCTATTGTCAAAATTTTGGCAATCTTAGCCATGATCGGCTTTGGTTCCTACTTACTTGCAACAGGTACAGCAGGGCCACAGGCAAGCATTAGTAACCTTTGGGCATTGGGTGGGTTTTTCCCATTTGGTGTGGAAGGTTTAGTCATGGCAATGGCTGTGATTATTTTTGCCTTTGGTGGGATTGAGTTATTTGGTATTACCGCAGCAGAAGCGCGTGATCCTGATAAAACTCTGCCTAAAGCAGTCAATCAAATTATTTACCGTATTTTGATTTTCTATATTGCAACACTGTTTATCTTATTTGCACTTTTTCCATGGAACCAAATGGCAGAAGGCGGTAGTCCATTTGTAATGGTATTTGCTTCACTGGATAGTCATGGTGTTGCGACCTTACTGAATTTTGTCATCCTTACTGCAGCTGTTTCGGTGTATAACGGGACCAGTTATTGTAGTAGTCGCATGTTACTTGGTTTGGCGCAACAGGGTAATGCACCGAAGTTCCTTAAGCATATTAATAAGCGTGGTATTCCAACCAATGCGGTTTATGTTTCAGCTTTTGTCACAGTTTTATGTGTACTACTCAATTATGCATTTCCAGAAAAAGCATTTGGTTTATTGATGATGTTGGTGGTTGCTGCAATTGTGATTAACTGGGTGGTTATTTCATGGACGCATTTAAAGTTCCGTAAAGCCATGCAAACACAAGGGCAGACCACCAAGTTTCCAAGTATTGCTTATCCATTCAGTAATTATCTTTGCATTATATTTATGTTGGGTATTCTGGTGGTAATGTCATTCACCGAGAATATGCGTATTGCAGTGATGATGATTCCAGCTTGGATTCTTTGTTTGATGCTTGCTTATTATCTGAAACAACGAAAGTTAAAAAATGCACAGCAAAATGTTGTGTTAAATTCTGATGTATAGCTAAAGATTTTAATCTTTGCAAAAAGGGCTAAATTGATATTTAGCCCTTTTTGCTTTTTGTGTGATTATTAACTTATACCAAGGATATTATTCTGCTGCTTTTAAAAACTCAATCAATTGATTGATATCATCACCTTGTAATTGTTCACGAATTTTTAAAATCTGCTTCTCATCTAAATCATACAATTTAACTGATTGTAATTTTTCAATCTGATCCTGAGAAAACCGATATTTAATGAGTTTTGCCGGTACACCACCGACAATTGCATACGCTGGCACGTCTTGAGTGACGACGGCACCTGTAGCAACGATGGCACCTTCACCTAGTGTTACCCCTTGCATAATCATGGCACGACTGCCAATCCAACAACCATCGCCAATCACCGTATCCCCAGCGGGTAAAAAGCTACGGGTATCAAAAGGAAATGTAGAGATCCAGTCAGGGCGATGTAATTGATTTCCACCCATCATGATCACACATTCCGCCCCAAAACAAACAAAGTTACCAATATATAATTGGTCAATTGGTTTCTCTACAGTTGATGGCTTATCATGCAAATAACGCACCACGCAACGTTCAAATCCCTGATCCCAATATGCCGAATAATAAGAATAATTTCCTTTAATATGAATATTGGGATTTTTCACAGTCTTAGAAATAAACTCAAATTCGCACCAGTGTTTTACGGGGGAGTGAATAGCGTCAGTCATGGGAGTACAAAAGCTTAAGTGCAAAGGCTAGAGCGGGCATTGTAACCTTAGATTGAACTTAGATCTTGATCAGCAATTAAAAAATATTCAGTGTATTGGGTTTAAACCTCAATTCTTCAGCTATTCCTTGGCTGGTATTTAAGTATTAACCTATTTTTAAATGGATCAAATGCGTGGCATGGGTATGACGAATATGATCAGCACGATGGTTAAAGTAACGATGGGTAATGTCTTTTCCTGATAAATCTTCAACCACCTGATAACCCATCATTTCAACTGCATGATGCAATGCTTGCGAAGCAAACGCACCAATCAAAGGCTCTTTTAAGAAACGGGTAAACTGTGACACTGCGAAGCTACCCAAACGCTCAATACCTTGTAAGGCTCTATAATCAATCGAATAATCCATCACGACTTGGCTACTTTTTCCAGTAAAGGATGCAATGTTGTGTAAGGTTGCTAAGGTTGCTTGTGGGGTTAAATAATGGGTTGTGCCCAGCCATGAAAAAAATGCGGCTTGGGTGTTTTGAAATCCACTACGTACCAAAGCATCAGACAGTTTTTCTTTTTCAAAATCAATCCCGACAAATTCCACATTGCTTGGGAGCTCACCAGCCTTACTGAGCTTTTGTAATTTTTCTAATTTGGTTCTTTGTGTATCAGGATGATCAATTTCAAATATTTTGAGTTGAGGGTATTGCTGGGCCAAGCGTAATACAAAAGAGTCTAGACCAGCGCCAACCAATACATACTGTTGAATATGATCATGTTCAATTGCATGCTTTAAAAGATCTTCCGTATAACGAGAACGCCCCACCACTTGTCCAGTCAATTTACCAAAAGTTTGATTCAACAAATTGGAATTTAACACTTTACGTAGAAGGGCGTTATTTAAAAGTAAGCGCCATTGTGAATTGGTCATTTCAAATGCATAAGGGTCAGAGAATACTGGATCGTTGGCATTTAAATGGTGATTGGCCCTAATTGCTGCTGCCGCTTCAGCAGTTTTACTTGCTCGTCCTGCTTTCATCCTCGTCCTCAATGAATTTTAATTTTTCCTCAATGTAATGCATAGAAAATATTTAACAATGGCAATTTACTTTGAACAGTTGGTGATAATTGCTAGTTTTCTTGGTGTCTATATGGCTGAGGCATCTTATTTAGCTTGGCGCAAGATCTGAGCGATGTATGGATGATGCTTGATGTTGATTAAATGGATATGCGATCAGTGTTATTTTCTAGGTGAATGCAGGGTTATTCTGATCTGACTGTCTTTAAATTTTTTTATCTATAGTCACCCTTCACTTGTATTAATAATGAGGTGGTTTGACTATATATCTTGAGTTTTTGAAAAAAATATTTGAGTCTGTTTGTCTTAGTCAATGATTGATGACCGAATATACAAGTGATTCGTTTTTTGTTATTCATTTTATATATTTAGCCCAATAAAAAGGGCTGAATCATCAGCCCTAGTATGTGTTAAATATATTCAACATTGACCACGTCGTATTCCACTTCACCTTGGTTGAGTCTATTTCTAAAGCAATTAATATTTAAAGCTTAAACTGGCAGTCACACTACGTGGTGAACCATACATATTCTGACGAATCCAATAGTTAACCTTCTCATAATATTTTTTATCAAATAGGTTATCCACATTAATTGCAAACTTATAACGTGGGTTGATTTGATAGCCTAGACTTGCAGAAGCCAAAGTATAACCATTTTGTTGCACACGTTCTGCACCAGAGCCATCGTAGTAACTACTCACTGCTCGTACCCCAAGCCCAACATTTACACCCTCGACTAAAGATGCAGGCAGCTTATAGGTGGTCCATAAATTAAAAGTATGCTTCGGCGTGAATGTACTAATAGGTTGACCTTCTAGATCCGGTTCATCTAAGTTTTTGTTTTGATTGAAACTATAGCCCGTTGTAATTTGCCAATTATCGGTAATCTGCCCATTCGCTTCGATCTCAAAACCACGGCTACGCGCTTTACCTGCTGCTACGGAATATCCTTCAGGCGCGGAAAGATCGGTTATTGCACGGTTTTTATCTTCGATTTGATAGATAGCCGAAGAAAGGTTTAAACGCTCATCGAAGAAAGCCGCTTTCATCCCAGCTTCAATTTGAGTGCCTGTACGTGGATCAATTTGTTTACCTTTACCACCTGTCACAGGATCATAAGTAAAGTTATTTTGCGGTTTAAAGATTTCCGAATAGCTAGTGTAGAAAGATAGATTCGGATTTAGGTCGAAAAGCACTGCGGCATAAGGGGTAAACTCTGCTTTTGCATCATATTTAGCTGCAGGATTGGTGCTATCTACACCATTATCACGCAAGGTGGTTGATATCGATTTCCACCAGCTGACACGACCACCTCCGACCAGTGTCCAATGCTCAAAGGGTTTGATTCTGAGTTGACTATAAATACCATAATTTTCTATTTCATCTTTGCTCACATTGGTATCGTAGTCAAAATCAGGTTCAGCGAACTGATGTTGGTTGTCATGATAAATATTGATGGTACCTGTGAGAGGTGTTCCCCAAGATGAATAATTGGTTTTGGAATGACCTTTCAGGTAATCTGCCCCGATCAGGAAATTATGGGTCTGTCCAGCAAACAGGAAAGGGGTATTGAAAAATATGTCTGCACTTAAGTCTTTATCTTGTCGCTTAAATGCCAGTGCGCTAAATTTGGACATGTCTCCATTGGCATCTGGCTGAGATGGGTCGCTATATTTAGCATGATTGTCACGTATGCTTTGACGAACAGTGGCTTTAATCAGTCCATCATTGTTGAGATGGTGTTCCAGTTCTGCAAATAATTCTGTATTGGTCAAGTCCTGCTTATTCCAGTCCTGTACAAAGCTGGTTTTGCGTGAAATATTCAGTAGCTTTCCATCAGGACCATACGGTAAACCACGTGACAATACAGTATTAATATCTTGATATGTTGCACCTAGGGAAAGCGTGGTATTGTCCTGAATGTCATATTCCAATGTGCTGTAGACGAGTTTTTTATTACCATCAATCCCATTCATAAAGGTATCGTAGTCTTGTACTGCAGTGACCAATCTGCCACGTAATGCGCCGTCTTGAGTGAGCTTCCCTGTAATATCAGCCTCGCCACGATAATTTTCCCATGAACCTGCACTTACTTTACCTGTTAAAGCAAAATCAGCCAGCGCCCGTTTTCGCACTAAGTTAATAGAAACCCCTGGTTCACCTGCGCCACTGAACATACCAGAAGCGCCGCGTAATACTTCGATACGGTCAAATACAGACAGATCTAGATAAGTCCCATTAGAATCGGTTCTTAAGGTTGTGCCATCCATTTGGTAGGTATCACTGCCATAACCACGGGCATAAAAATCATTGTAATTTCCTGCTGCATCATAGCGTGCAACAGTGATGCCAGTGACATATTTCATAGCATTATCAATGGTGGAAATATTTTGGTCATCTAGACGTTGACGAGTAACTACTGAAACTGACTGCGGTGTTTCTTTTAGGGATTGTGGTGTTTTTCCGATTGCTATTTTTTTCGTTATATAGGAGGTCGATTTATCGTCATTGGCGATCACGGTAATGGTAGGTAAGGTGCTTTTTTCTACTTGTTCATTTATGACATCGTTATGACTTGATGCAATTGGTTCAGCCATGACCTGAGCAACTTGCCCTGAGAGTAATAATACGGGTAAGGCAATTTTAGTACCTCTTAGCATCAAGTGTAAGGCAAGGGAGAGTGGATGTTTTGTGAATCGTACAACTTGCTGCATAAGGGAATACCTATTAAATATGCATAATGTTTATTTTTGTTAATGATAATTATAATCAATAGCATTATCAAATGATTCTTAACTTAAATTCCGTTTTTATGATCAATGGTTGTTTAATACGTTTTTAAATAAGAAGGGGAGAGCTTTAATTACTGAATTTATTATTATTCTATTTATAAATCATATGCTTGAAACAAAAGAACTCTTCAATTTATGAAGAGTTCCGTGGCAATTCACTCAGGTGAATTAGATGTATTCCACACTCACCACTTCATATTCCACTTCACCCTGTGGTGTGGTGATTTTGGCTTCGTCGCCTTCATTCTTACCAAGAAGACCACGCGCAATAGGTGAGTTCACTGAGATCTTATTGATCTTAAAGTCAGCTTCATCATCACCTACAATTTTATAGGTTTTCTTTTCTTCAGTATCCAAATTCTCAATGGTTACTGTCACACCAAAAACCACACGACCTGTTTGTTCAAGTCCTTTAACATCAATTACTTGGCAAGCACCAAGTTTACCTTCGATGTCTTGAATACGACCTTCACAAAAACCTTGTTGCTCGCGCGCTGCATGGTATTCTGCGTTTTCTTTTAAATCCCCATGTTCACGTGCTTCTGCAATTGCAGCAATAATACGTGGACGATCAACAGATTTTAGCTGTTGCAATTCTTTCTCTAAGGCGACCTTGCCTTCAGGAGTCATAGGATAACGTTGCATTGTTGTCCCTCAGTTCAGTATTTTAAAAATACAGGTTTATAAAATGAAAAAAGCCCGCCACCGATAAGATGGCGGGACTTATCGGAAACGAATTAACCTAGTGTTTGCAAATCTTGCAAGCGATATACATCCATTGGCAATTTAATTGCTAAAGCTTGGCATACAGCATCAGCACCATTCAAGGTTGTTGTGTAATACACTTTACCTTGAAGCGCAGAGCGACGGATTGAGAATGAATCCTGCTGAGCTTGTTTACCTTCTGTAGTATTAATAATGAGGTGAATCTCGCCATTTTTCAAGCGGTCGACAATATTTGGGCGACCTTCTGTTACTTTATTCACACGTTCACATTCAATACCAGCTTCTTTAATGACATCATAAGTACCGCCAGTTGCGATAATTTTGAAGCCTAAATCAACCAATTGTTTCGCAATACCCGCGGCACGAGGTTTATCTGAATGACGTACTGAAATAAATACGTGCTTCACTTCACCTTCAGTTGGTTTACCCGGTAAGCGATCATTAGAGCCTAACACAGCTTTATAGAAAGCTTCACCAAAAGTTGTACCAACACCCATCACTTCACCAGTAGATTTCATTTCTGGTCCAAGGATCGGGTCTACACCTGGGAATTTGTTGAACGGGAATACTGCTTCTTTCACAGCAAAATGCGTTGGGATAATTTCTTTTGTGAATCCTTGAGATTCTAAAGATTGACCCGCCATACAACGTGCTGCAACTTTTGCTAATGATTCGCCGATACATTTAGAAACGAACGGTACTGTACGAGACGCACGTGGGTTCACTTCAAGAATATAAACGTCATTGCCTTTAACAGCAAACTGTACGTTCATCAAGCCAATCACACCAAGCTCTTTCGCCATAGCAACGGTTTGACGACGCATTTCATCCTGAATCTCTGCAGAAAGAGAGTAAGGCGGAATTGAACATGCTGAGTCACCAGAGTGAATACCTGCTTGTTCGATATGCTGCATAATACCGCCGATCACCACATCTTTGCCGTCAGATACACAGTCAACATCGACTTCTGTTGCATCATCAAGGAAATGGTCAAGCAGTACAGGTGCTTCGTTAGACGCTTGTACAGCATCACGCAAGTAACGTTTAAGTTCGTCGTCGTTGTATACGATTTCCATCGCACGACCACCAAGGACATAAGATGGACGTACAACCAACGGATAACCCACTTTAGATGCTTCAGCCATACCTTCTTCAGCAGATTTAACAATGCTGTTGCTTGGTTGACGAAGATTTAAACGTTGAATCATCTGTTGGAAACGTTCACGATCTTCTGCACGGTCAATCGCATCTGGAGACGTACCGATAATTGGTGCACCTGCTTCTTCTAAAGCACGAGCCAATTTCAAAGGTGTTTGACCGCCGTACTGTACGATAATACCTTTTGGTTTTTCTGTACGTACGATTTCTAAAACGTCTTCTAAAGTGATCGGCTCGAAGTACAAACGATCAGATGTGTCATAGTCAGTTGAAACCGTTTCAGGGTTACAGTTAACCATAATGGTTTCATAACCATCTTCACGCATTGCAAGGGCAGCGTGAACACAGCAATAGTCGAACTCGATCCCTTGACCAATACGGTTAGGACCACCACCGATCACCATGATCTTGTCACGGTTAGATGGATTTGCTTCACATTCGTCATCATAAGTTGAGTACATGTAAGCAGTATCTGACTCGAATTCTGCTGCACAGGTATCTACGCGTTTGTAAACAGGGTATACACCCAAGTTCCAACGGTGCTTACGGAATTGCTTTTGCGAAATGCCCATCAAGTCTGCAATACGTAAATCAGATAAACCTTTACGTTTAAATGCACGGATATTGTCAGCGTTCAAATCACCAAAACCTAAAGTTTTGATTTGCTCTTCAGACTGAATGATGTCTTGGATTTGAATCAAGAACCAACGATCGATATTGGTTGCAGCAAATACTTCATCTAATGTGAAGCCATGACGGAATGCGTCAGCAACATACCAAATACGCTCAGGACCTGGCACTTTAAGCTCTACCAAGATTTTATCTTTCGCGCCTTCAGTACCCACCGCAATTTTCTCATCGAAACCACAAGCACCGACTTCAAGACCACGAAGTGCCTTTTGTACAGATTCTTGGAAGTTACGACCAATTGCCATGACTTCACCCACAGATTTCATCTGTGTAGTGAGTGTTGCATCAGCTTGTGGGAATTTCTCGAAGTTAAAGCGAGGAATCTTGGTTACAACATAGTCGATTGCAGGTTCAAATGACGCAGGCGTTGTACCGCCAGTGATGTCATTTTTCAATTCATCAAGGGTATAACCCACTGCAAGTTTTGCTGCAATTTTGGCAATAGGGAAACCTGTTGCTTTAGACGCAAGCGCAGAAGAACGAGATACACGAGGGTTCATCTCGATCACAACCATACGGCCATCTTTCGGGTTGATACCGAACTGAACGTTTGATCCGCCTGTCTCTACACCAATTTCACGTAGCACTGCTAAAGAAGCATTACGCAGTAATTGGAACTCTTTATCTGTCAGAGTTTGTGCAGGTGCAACAGTAATGGAGTCACCTGTATGCACACCCATTGGATCGAAGTTTTCAATGGTACATACAATGATACAGTTGTCGTTTTTATCACGAACAACTTCCATTTCATATTCTTTCCAGCCAATTAATGATTCATCAATCAATAATTGTTTGGTTGGAGAAAGATCAAAACCGCGTTCACAGATTTCAATGAATTCTTCTTTGTTATAGGCGATACCACCACCTGAACCACCCATCGTAAATGATGGGCGGATAATCACAGGGAAGCCGAAACGGGCTTGAATTTCAAGCGCATGTTCCATGCTTTCTGCAACATCAGCACGTGGGCATTCCAAACCAATTTTACGCATTGCGATATCGAAAAGTTTGCGATCTTCCGCTTTTTCGATGGCTTCTTTGGTCGCACCAATCAATTCAACATTGTATTTTTCTAAAATACCGTTGGCATCTAGTGCCAATGCACAGTTTAATGCCGTTTGACCACCCATTGTTGGAAGAACCGCATCTGGGCGTTCTTTCTCAATGATTTGTGCAACAGTTTGCCACGTAATCGGTTCGATATACGTTGCATCTGCCATAGTCGGATCAGTCATAATGGTGGCTGGGTTAGAGTTCACCAAAATAACACGGTAGCCTTCTTCACGAAGGGCTTTACATGCTTGCGCACCTGAGTAATCGAACTCACATGCTTGCCCGATGACAATCGGACCCGCACCAATAATTAAGATGCTTTTAATGTCTGTACGTTTAGCCATGATCGCTTCCTTAATTACTTCTTAGATGCTTCAATAAGTTCGATGAAATGATCGAACAATGGGGCACAGTCATGTGGACCAGGGCTTGCTTCAGGGTGACCTTGGAAGCTAAACGCAGGTTTATCTGTACGATGAATACCTTGTAAGGTTTGATCGAACAAAGATTTATGCGTAGCTTTGAGGTTTGCAGGTAAAGTTTCTGCATCTACTGCGAAGCCATGGTTTTGAGAAGTAATCATCACTGTACCATTTTCAAGGTTCTGTACAGGATGGTTTGCACCGTGGTGACCATGTGGCATTTTCACAGTTCTAGCGCCAGAAGCTAAAGCTAGAATTTGATGACCCAAACAAATACCGAAAACAGGTAGGTTTGTAGTTTCAACAATGGTTTTTACTGCTGCAATTGCATAATCACATGCTGCTGGATCGCCAGGTCCATTTGACAAAAATACGCCATCTGGGTTTAACGCCAATACTTTTTCAGCAGGTGTTTGTGCAGGAACAACAGTTAATTTACATCCGCGGTCTGCAAGCATACGTAAGATGTTGGTTTTGACACCGTAATCGTATGCAACAACATGAAATTTTGCTTCTGGTTGAGAAAAGCCTTGGCCCAATGTCCATGAGCCTTCGGTCCATTCAAAACCTTCTGGGTCACAACATTCTTTCGCAAGGTCTAAACCATCTAGACCACCAAAGGCACGTGCTTTTGCAATAGCTTCTTCTTCAGTAATATTATCGCCGGCAAGAATGCATCCGTTTTGTGCGCCTTTGTCACGTAAAATACGTGTCAATTTACGAGTATCGATATCTGCAATGGCAACGACATTATGTTGTTGTAAATATTCGCCAAGAGACTGAGTAGCTCGGAAATTGCTGTGTAATAACGGTAGGTCACGAATGATTAAACCATTCGCCCAAACTTTATGAATTCGACCTGATTCAGCGTCTTCTTCATTACAACCAGTATTACCGATATGAGGATAAGTTAAAGTTACAAGTTGCTGTGCATAACTAGGGTCGGTCAAAATTTCTTGATAACCAGTCATGGCAGTGTTAAAAACGACTTCACCAGTCGTACTTCCCGTAGCGCCGATCGATGTACCTTTAAAAACAGTACCGTCAGCAAGGGCTAAAATGGCGGGGGTGCTCAAACCATAGCTCCTGAACTAAAACCACAAAAATAGGGCTGTAAAAAAGCGAGTAGACGAAAAAAAAGGAAGGCTTACTAAATCCTACCCTCCTCTTGTCTGCTCGCTTGTAACTTAACAGCGCATTATACGCATGAGCCACTCGAAAGTCTATTTTATTTCGAGGGATAATCTAAGATAAATACCTTGCTATTTAGCATTAATTCTGCTTTTAAAGTGAATTGTTTGAAATTGTAAGTATTTAAATATTGTCAGACAAATCAAAATCTAAAATTTATCCTTTCAATGTATCTTATTGACTCACATTCCAGGGGGAATCAATATGACTATATCTAAAGAAACTGTTACAAATAAAGTAACAAAAGAGACTGCGGCTTTGAAAGAAGTTGTAACTGAAACTACAGAAAATTTAGAGAAGTTAGGTAAAGAAGCACAGCAAAAAGTTGCTGAAGCGGTTACCGAAACTAAAACTAAACTTGAAGCAGAATCAGAGCAATTAACTGAGCAAGTTCAAGATCAAGTACAAAACTTTAAACAAGATTTGGTGCAACGTCTTGATGTGATCAAATCACAATTTTCAACTTCACAAAAAGATTTGGTTGAATTGGCTGATTTCTTAAAATCTGAATTAAGCATTTTAGTGAAAGAGTTAACTGAAGTTGGTAAAGAAATTCGTGAAGATGTTTCACAAATTTCGAGCAAACATAAAGTACAGTTAACTGAAACTTTAAAGCGTTCAAAAGATCATACTTTAGAAGTTTGGAATAAAGTAACAACAAAACAATAAGATATGTAAAGCTTATGTTTTGAGGAAAGCCATTTTTAAGAAAAATGGCAATAAAAAAGTGAGGCTAGTTGCCTCACTTTTTTATTTTCAATCACAGTTTACATAAGCGTATTTTAAAATGTATGTAACCAATCACGTTTATTGTGAAAGTCGGCCTGTTGGCCACTGTGTTGCATAGCAAAGAAATGTTGACCTTGCGTGGTATTTAAAACAGTGCTTAAACCTAAAAATAAGTCTGACCATTTTAATTTATTGGCAAGCATGAACTCGCTAAGATCTATGCTGACATTTAATCCATAATGCGTACGCTTTAACTGATTTAATTCAATGTCATAAGCAGCGACTGGCGGCATATTTTCAGGATAACGATATTCTTCAAATTGGTAAGCTTGCCAAGCTTGAGAAGGGGATAGATTAATTTCACGATAATAATCTTCACCTTGCACACCAATAAAAATCTCAAAACAGGTATTTTCCCAAAGGAAATCCTGACGTGGATTTGCTGTAACCAGTTCAGGATAAATTATGAATTGATTGGGATCTCTTAACCAATAACCGACATTGAGTGTATATGGGCTAATTTGTTCAATCGCACCAACTAGGGAGATACTTTGAAAACGACGATCAAATGCATTCAGTTCGAAACTTGCCATGAAAATAAATCTTAATTTGAAAGATGAGCGTGGCGAACTAAATTAGACAATTTTGGATTTTGTTTCGCAGCTTTTTTATAAAGCAATGCAATTTTACCAATTGTTTGAACAACTTCCGCACCAGTGACATTGGCAATTTCAGTAATCGTTGCAGCACGTGCTTCGCGGTCTTCACCTGTAACCTTGACTTTAATTAACTCGTGATCATTTAAAGCACGGTTTAATTCTTCAACGACACTTTCAGTCAAGCCTTTATCGCCAAGCATTACAACAGGGTTTAACGCATGTCCGATTTGACGTAAACGTTTACGTTCTTGGATAGATAGAGCCGCCATAAAAGATAACCTAATTTTAGAAACGACTTAGTATAACAAAAGCCATATCACTACGCTGTAAATTCTGTAGAAATAATCGATGAAGCTTATTCAAAAAAACATATCAATATCTGTCGATTTAAATCAATATGAATACTGCAATGAGAATTTTTTTCACGTACAATCAGAAGTTAGTTATCGGTTTAGATCAAGAGAGTTATGGCTACACGCATTACCAACCAGAAGTTATCCAAAAGTAGTCGTGCGTGGATGAGAGAGCATTTAGATGACCCTTTTGTGAAAAAAGCACAAAAAGAAGGTTACCGCGCTCGTGCTGCATATAAACTTCTTGAAATTCAAGAAAAACACAAAATGATTAAACCAGGGATGACCGTGGTTGACTTGGGTGCTGCGCCAGGAAGTTGGTCGCAAATCGCAGGTAAACTGGTCGGTGATAAAGGTTTAGTGATTGCTTCAGATATTTTAGAAATGGATGCTTTACCTGATGTTACTTTCTTACAAGGTGACTTTAGAGAAGAAGAAGTTTTCGAAAAATTGTTAAATATTTTAAATGGACGCACTGTAGACGTTGTAATTTCAGATATGGCCCCCAATACATCAGGTAATAGGGCTGTAGATCAACCTCGCCAGATTTACTTGTGTGAACTTGCGTTAGATTTTGCCAACAAGGTTCTTGGACCAAAAGGGCAGTTTTTAGTTAAAGTTTTCCAAGGAACTGGTTTTGATGAGTTCCGAAAGCAAGTCGTGGATAGTTTTGATGTGTTAAAAACAGCAAAACCAGCTGCTTCACGTGCACGTTCAAAAGAAGTTTTTTTAATTGGACAGGGCCGTAAAAAAGTTTCGCAATAGGTGGTGTTTTTGAGGTATGTTCATTCTTCGTAATGAATTGCCAACAAATGCTTGCCAAGTTGTTAAAAATTGTGCATTTTGTACCTTTTTAACCTTTATTGCGAAATTCATTACTCGCTTTTTGTTACGATCAAGCAAGATTGAGCCTGATCAAAATAGTTATATATGGGAATAAAGCTTTGAGCGATTACTTCAAAAATGCCGTATTGTGGCTGGTCATACTGGGTGTGCTGATCTTAATCTTCAGCAATCTCAGTGACCGCAGTAAGCCTTCTGCGATGAATTATTCAGAATTCGTCACAGCGGTGAATGCTGGTCAAATTAGTAAAGTCACAATTGATGGTGAAAGAATAAGCGGCGAAAAAAAGAACGGTTCGAACTTTGAAAGTATTCGCCCAGCAGTTCAAGATCCTGAATTGATGCCTACACTCATCAAAAATAACGTTGTTGTTGAAGGTACTGCACCTCAACGTCAAGGTTTATTGATGCAACTTCTCATCGCAAGCTTTCCTGTGCTTTTAATTATTTTATTGTTCATGTTCTTTATGCGTAACATGGGTGGTGGTGCAGGTGGTAAAAATGGTCCAATGAGTTTTGGTAAATCTAAAGCAAAAATGCTTTCAGAAGACCAAATCAAAGTGACCTTTACCGATGTTGCTGGTTGTGATGAAGCAAAACAAGAAGTTGTGGAAATCGTTGATTTCTTGAAAGACCCTGCAAAATTCAAACGCTTAGGGGCAACAATTCCTAAAGGCGTATTGATGGTTGGTCCTCCAGGTACAGGTAAAACTTTACTTGCGAAAGCGATTGCTGGTGAAGCCAAAGTTCCATTCTTTAGTATTTCAGGTTCTGACTTCGTTGAAATGTTCGTTGGTGTTGGTGCATCTCGTGTGCGTGACATGTTCGAACAGGCGAAACGCCATGCACCATGTATTATCTTTATTGATGAGATTGATGCAGTCGGTCGTCATCGTGGTTCAGGTACAGGTGGTGGTCATGATGAACGTGAACAAACACTAAACCAAATGCTTGTTGAAATGGATGGTTTCGAAGGTAATGAAGGGATTATCGTCATTGCTGCAACAAACCGTGCGGATGTATTGGATAAAGCATTACTTCGTCCGGGGCGTTTCGACCGTCAAGTGATGGTGGGTCTGCCAGATATTAAAGGTCGTGAACAGATCTTGGCCGTGCATTTGAAGAAACTTCCTTCGGTAACAGGTGTTGATCTTAAAGTATTGGCACGTGGTACACCTGGTTTCTCTGGTGCGCAATTGGCGAATCTTGTGAATGAAGCTGCATTGTTTGCTGCTCGTCGTAACAAGAACACCGTCGATATGCATGACTTTGAAGATGCAAAAGATAAGATCTACATGGGTCCTGAGCGAAAGTCGATGGTGATCCGTGAAGAAGAACGTCGTGCGACTGCATATCATGAAGCAGGTCATGCCATTGTTGCAGAAATTCTTCCAGGGACTGACCCTGTGCATAAAGTAACAATTATGCCACGTGGTTGGGCTTTGGGTGTAACTTGGCAGTTGCCAGAACATGATCAAACTAGCCATTACAAGTCTAAGATGTTGAATGAACTTTCAATCTTATTCGGTGGTCGTATTGCTGAAGAAGTTTTCATTGATCAAATGTCAACGGGTGCGTCTAACGACTTTGAGCGTGCAACCAAAATGGCACGTGCGATGGTGACCAAGTATGGTATGTCAGACAAAATGGGCGTGATGGTCTATGAAGATGAAAACCAGAATGGTTTCTTCGGAAATGTCGGTAGCCGTACGATTTCTGAAGCAACACAACAACAGGTTGACCAAGAAGTACGTCGTATCTTGGATGAACAGTATCGTGTTGCGCGTGATATCCTTGAAAATAACAAAGATATTGCACATGCAATGGTAAAAGCCTTGATGGAATGGGAAACGATTGATCGTGATCAAATCCGTGACATCATGGAAGGTCGTGATCCTCAGCCACCTAAGGTTTATGTGGCTGAAAATCCAGTGCTTGATGTAACACCTACAGATGGTCCATCAACACCACCACCATTACCAGCAACCTGATCAGTCAGTGAATAAACAAGAGCCTCAATCGAGGCTCTTTTTTTACACGAAAAAATTCACAGATGAAAAAAAATCACTGTGCTATTGATTTGAATTGTTAAACTAGCCTGAATTGAATACGGAGAATTGACATGCAACTGATGCCACTACCCAAGCAAATTTTGCAATGTGGGCGTTTAAGTCTGGATTTATCACAAGCACATGTCATGGGTATCTTGAATGTCACTCCTGATTCATTTAGCGATGGTGGGAAGCATGATCAAAAAGATCAAGCTGTTGCTTATGCCAAGCAAATGATTGCTGATGGTGCGACAGTGATTGATGTTGGCGGTGAATCTACACGCCCGGGTGCATCTGTAGTCGAGATTGCCGAAGAAATACGTCGTGTTGTTCCTGTGGTTGCTGAATTAGCCAAATTGGATGTCATTATTTCAATAGATACCTCACAGCCCGAAGTCATTCGTGAGGCGGTTAAGGCTGGTGCACATATTTGGAATGATGTCCGTGCCTTAACTCGTCCACATGCCTTAGAGACTGCTGCAGAGCTCAATATCCCTGTGATTATTATGCATATGCGAGGCGAGCCAACCACAATGAATCATCTTGACCAGTATGAAGATGTTACTCAAGAGGTAGTTGCTGAATTACAGCAACGCGTAGATGATGCACTACAGGCAGGAATTCACCCTAAAAATATCATGATAGATCCTGGTTTTGGTTTTGCTAAAAATGCGCAACAAAATTTAAAGCTTCTCAATGAGTTTTATCAACTGAACAACATGGGTTATCCAATTTTATCAGCCTTATCACGTAAGCGCTTCATTGGTGAAGCTTTAGATGGTGCAGATGCCAATCATCGTGCTGTAGGTAGTGTTGCTGCACACTTGCTCAGTATTCAACAAGGCGCGTGTATGGTGCGTGCACATGATGTAAAAGCAATGTCGGATGCAATTAAAGTATGGCAAGCCATGCGCTCTGCAATTTAATGATGAATGATCAATAGCCTCTAATATTGTTTGATCTTTTTTTTAAAATTTAGATCATCTACATCTGAAAAATTAATCAGTTAAATTGCCTGATCAATTTGGTGAATTGTATGGTTTGTGTTATATAAGCGCGTGAATTGCTGTTTTATTTTAGGTTGCAATGTTTAACGATCTACTTCTCCCAATGTTCGATGATGAATATTATCCAGATATTCTAGTTGCTGAGGTTAAGCAACTTATTGAAAATTTTGCTAAAAAAGTGGCAAAAACCAGCTTCAGTGATGCAGAAATTTATTCTATGGCAAAACTGACTGTGACTGAAATTAATGAAATGAAGCCACAGTTTGAGGATCTTGATTCTTCTTTGGATGGTACTGCAGCTGATTATATTGCTGAAGCAATGATGATGGTGGTACAAGACCAAGGGTATCTTGATATTGAAATGGAAGAGCTTGTTGCAAATAGAGAGTGGTAAGCCACTCTCTATTTTTGCTATCGATTTTTAGAGATAAATAGGGGAGAGAGCTTAATTCCTTACTTATTTACGATACTTATTAAGCTGATTTTTTCGATAAAAACATAAATATGTATTAATTTTAAACATTTAAATATCAATTGCTTAAAGTATGATCATTGGTGTGTTTCAATGCTTGACGTAGGGTAGATAACTTTAGATAATGCGCACACAGTTTATGGCTATGTAGCTCAGTTGGTTAGAGCACCGCACTCATAATGCGGGGGTCACAGGTTCAAGTCCCGTCATAGCCACCATTTTTATAGACCATGCTCACTGCATGGTCTCTTTTTTTGTGCATCATCAAAAGATCAGTAGATACAGATAAAAATTATCATCATGTATGAATATTTAGAACACTGAAAAAATCCAGTTGAATGTTTATTTGGGTCTGTTGACAATTCGTCTACGTTTGCGACTACGTGTGTTTTTTAGGCGATACTAGGCACGAAATACGAAATTTAGTCATTCTAAATGATGAGAAACATCGTTTCGCAAGGTAACACGTAGCGACAAAAAACACGCTAGTCCCCCGCTGCGCCTTGCGCTGCAAACAAAGCAGTGCTTTGTTCTTGCTCAGGGTTGTGGTTAAAATTATCTCAGCCTTCGTTATGAAACTCGAAAATAGTCTCGCTATTCTCTTCGTTTCATGCCTTGCCTGCTCAATTTTAACCTACAACGCAAGCCATTTATGAAATGTCAACAGACCCTAAGCTTTTTCTGCTAAATAATTTTCTATAAATCTTTGTGTTTGCGTGTCAAGGTAGAATGGCGCAATCAAGGATTGAATGATCTCATCCAATAAGCCATGTTGATCCAAAGCACCTAGTGTATGTGGAATAAAGCGATCTGCTTCGATAAATAAATCGTTTTGATCTAAGCCAACAGAGTGTAGTAATTCTTGTAAGCTATATTCGCCAAAGTATTCATAAAATGCTTCGACAACATTTAAAATGACCTGTTGCATATATTCTGTTTGACGTAATTCTTTCCAAGTTTCATAAACAAGAATAAAGAATTCCTCAAAATCAATGGATTGAACTTGAGAGAAAGCCTCTTTTAATGAGCGTTGCTTAACTTCATTCCAAACATGTGTAGCGATATCTGCCAGGTCTTCATTAGGCAGTAGAATGATATTGCTGAGTTGGCTACGGATAGCAGTTGCGAGTTGTTGTTCTAATTTAAGCTCAATATTGTGTTGTTGATCTTGAATAAAGCTGATGACTTTAGCGCCAATACGGTTATGTTTCACAGTGTATTGACGTAGCTGGTTGAGCCAAGGGGTGTTGCTTTCTAAAATCTGATTGGCAAGCTGTAGGCTAACCTGTTGAATCTGCGGGTTGTGCTGTAAGTTTTCTTGAATATAGTCTCTTAATTGTTCTAATTCTAAGATTTTAAACATCCACAGTTCAAAAGATTCATCTGAGAGTAGATCATTGAAAATGGTTTGACTATGAATGGCATATTGATGAATTTTTTGAGCGACGACACCGATAAATTCAAGAATATCTGCGCCTAAATTCAATTCAAAAGCATATTTTTGCACTACAGACTGGAGTTGCTCAAGTTGAATCACATTTTTTAAAAGGATTTTGTCTGCATTTTGATAGGTTTGGGAAATAAAATTTTGAATAAATTGCGGATTTTTTTGATCTAAGAGTTGTTTTTTAATAAAGCGAACTTGCTCAAGCAATAATGCTTGAGCAAGTTCCTGAGCAAAGCTCGAAGGTGGAGGTGAATTATTCACATTCACGAGGCTTATACACCTGCTTTCCAGCCATTTACAATCGGATAACGGCGTTCACGGCTAAATGCGCGTGAGCTAATACGTGGTCCAATTGAACCTTGACGACGTTTGTATTCATTGCGGTCGACAAGCTGAATGACTTTTTCCACGATTGCACGTTCAAAACCTTTGGCAATGATGTCTTCTTGGCTTTGTTCTTCCTCAATATATGCATATAGAATGGCATCAAGTACATCATAAGCAGGTAAAGAGTCTTGATCTTTTTGATCAGGACGAAGTTCTGCTGATGGTGGACGAGAAATAACCCGTTCAGGAATCACAGGCGTTTCAGAAATACTGTTACGGTACTTAGCCAATTCAAAAACAATAGTTTTATAAACATCTTTGAGTACAGCAAAACCACCTACCATATCGCCATACAGTGTGCAGTAACCTACAGAAAGCTCAGACTTATTGCCTGTTGCAAGCACAAGGTTACCAAACTTATTAGATAAGCCCATAAGCAATGTACCACGTGCACGCGCTTGAAGGTTTTCTTCAGTTGTATCCGCAGGTGAGTTACCAAAGAATGGGAATAAGGTCTGCATAAAGCTATTTACGATAGGATGAATTTCGGCAATACCAAAAGTAACGCCCATGCGTTTTGCTTGTTCAGTTGCATCTTCCACACTAATTTGTGATGTGTAAGTATAAGGCATCATCACGGCTTGAACTTTATCTGCACCAATCGCATCAACTGCAATTGCCAAGGTTAAAGCTGAGTCGATACCGCCCGATAGTCCTAAAATCACACCAGGGAAACCAGAGCGTTGTACATAGTCGCGTGTTGCTAAAACCAAAGCTTGATAGATCTCAGCCATAGTGTTTAATGCTGGCGCAGCTTCAACCACTTGATAGGCTTTATTTTCTATTTGATAGTCAGCAAAGTAGAGATCTTCTTTAAAGCTTGGTGCTTGTAGTGCAACTTCACCTGAATGGTTAATGACGAAACTGGTCCCATCAAAAATGAGATCATCTTGACCACCCACTTGGTTGATATAAACCACATTGAGGTGGAGCTGTTTTGCCAACTCTTTTAATGTTTCGATACGATGTTGCGGTTTACCGACTTCATAAGGTGAAGCATTCAAGACCAGAACACTTTCCACATTGAGTTGAGCAAGCTGTTGAACTGTATTTAAAGACCATACATCTTCGCAAATCAGTACACCGAACTTATGACCTAAGTACTCAAATACAAGATGTTGATGTCCTTCATTAAAATAACGCTTTTCATCAAAAACGCTGTAATTAGGAAGATTTTGTTTGTTGTAAACACCTAAAACTTGACCATCTTTCATCACTGCAGCAGCATTGTAGCGTTGACCATCGTCAGTAAGGTTGGCAAAACCAAATACCATCACAATGTCTTTAACAGTAGACAGTTTCTCGAAAGCTTGTGCAGTACGCTTTGCTAGGCTTGGGCGTAAAAGCAAATCTTCGGCAGGGTAACCGATTATAGAAAGTTCAGGGAAAACAACAATTTCAGCATTCTGTTTTTTTGCATCATTGGCTTGTTCAATCATTTTTTGAACATTCGACTCAATATCACCAATGAATGGAGAGAATTGCGCGAGAGCAATTTTAAAACTTTTCATTTAAACCAAATCCTATTCCAATAGGGTAATTTATACACAAATTGTTGATTTTTAAAATGTAGTTATTCAACATATGTATATAGATATCACAGAAATTGCCAAAGGGCGAAACTATAAAATCATTAAAAAATCATCAAAATCTTTATTTTCTTGCAAGGCAAAAATTTCAGACATTGAGTATTTTAACTAAAAAAACGTCAGAAGCTAGTAATTCATCAAGTTTATTCAATACACCATCAATGACCTCATGAATTTAGTGTATTTTTTTTATAGAAACTAGTGATTTTTCATTATTTTTTGAATTTTATATTGGAAAGGATTAGCTTTAATTTATTTTTGTGAAATACATCACTTAAATTGTTTAAATTAGCATCAAAACAAGGGACTTAAATAGAATGATTGACTGCATTTTTATCCAGAATAATATTTTCAATTCGATTTAAATAAATATCTTTGGCAATATCGCCTTGTTGCTCAATATTGTAATCGAAATAAGCTTTTCCTTGAATGAGGGTGTAGCGATAAGGGTTATATTTACCAAAACTCAGGTAAAGTGCGGACTGTAAAATCGCCCCCTTCAGTAATACATTTTCATGACGCTGATATTGATAAATATGGGCCATTTCATGAATAAAAACAGCTTGATAACCCAAGCTCATACAGGAAAAGTCTTCACAATAGTCTGCATCTTTTAAGTGAATATAACCATTGGGCGCCATCAAAATACCAACAGGCTGCCACGGTAAATAAGGATGATTCATCACCTTGACTTGGCTGTAGTCAATTAAATCTCCAAATACACTTTGGCTAATACGAATTTCACCCTCCGTCAATTTTCGATACTTGAATTGATCCAATTGAAGAAGCTGTACAAAGCGCCAAATGAAATTGAACATTGTTTTATTTTGTGCTGTGTAAAAAGTACATCATGAAGTTTAGCACTGATTCAGTGTGACCCAAAGATTAACTGTGGCCCAGATACACCACGATAAAAAAGCTCTCTATTGTTATATGTGCTGACATGAACCTTTTCTTGTTGCCTGATTTCAGTAATGTAGAGCATCCGTGGTTAAGGGTTGGCATACCTAAGATTTAAATCATGATTTAAGCCAAAGCTGATGACTTGTCCGCAAAGGTCATTATTTATCAGTAGAGGCAAGCTCAGGCCTTATTTGTCAGACACTTTATTGAATAGTCATAAATTGCCAATGGATTGACCTGAAATGTCAGTGGTATTTGAATCCAGATGACTTACTTTTCCAACATAAATAGGATTTTTTTACTTGAAATGTGAATTTGAACTGGTTTTCAGTCAAATCCTTGATCCCTAAATAAACAATAGGTGCTTCATATGTTACTTGCTAAGCCTGTCAAAAAAGTGTTTGCAAAAGCTTTTCCAAGTCGATTGCCTAATTTAAAAGATCAGATTGCGAATATCCCGATTCGTCACTTCAATTTTAAATTTAGCCCAGATGAGTTGGATGTTAAATTTTTTATGCAAAAAGAGTGGGCGACTGCTTATTTTGCCGCACTGTCAATTTTTTTGACCTATGGTGAAGAGTTGGTGATCGAAACCGCACGACATCATCGTGATCAAATACAAGACCCTGTTTTAAAACAGCGTCTAACCAGTTTGATTGGGCAAGAGGCAATTCACTCAAAAGTCCATGAAGAATACAATGAAACCATGATTCCAAATAATTTGCCTGTGCAGTTGTATCGATTTTTAGCAGAACAGGTTTTTAATCATACTTTTTTAAAATTCCCACAACCTTTAAAGCTTTCAATGATGGCTGGGATTGAGCATTTCACCGCTGTCTTTGCTCAATATGCCATGACGCATCAAGACATCTTTAATCATTCTCTTGATGAAAAAACACGTGCTTTATGGTTATGGCATATGCTGGAAGAGTCTGAGCATAAAGATATTGCTTATGATACTTATCAAGTGCTTTCTGCAAATTATCCATTACGAATTTCAGGATTCTTTATTGCGTTGATTACTTTGGGTCTAGGCGTAGGTGCTGGCGCATTGATGTTGCCATTTTTACGACGTCCAATGAATAGCTTTAGTCTAAGTTTTTGGAAAGAGGCAAAGGGTAGTTGGGATTTATTATTTAGTCGAGACAATGGTGTTTTTGGTAGCAGTTTAGGCCATATTTTTGATTATTTGCGTCCAGACTTTCATCCTAATGATCATGATACAACTGAGCTTTTAGAATATTTCAAAAAAGAATTACTTGATCCTGAAACAGGCACACTCACCCCTTATTTTGTTAAAGAGTTTACCCCTGCTTTACGGATGTAATTTTATTCAATCTTAGCATTCAAATTTTCTATTCAATATAAAAACGATGTTGTAGATCGATACTGAGCTTTTCCATCAATTTTTGAAGGAAAAGCTTTTTTTTAAAAGCTGTGATTTTAACCAAGCACTTTATAAAAATTGTTTTTAAGGGACATTCTTTATCAGTGGAGGCAACTCTTAAAAGTGATTGTCTGACAATTATCTAAGGTTGTCATAATTTGCAAACCGAATGAATGCATGTGCCAATGGTAATTGACAAAGCATGTCGTAATTTTTAGCCATCAAAGTAGAGTTTTTACTCAAAAGGCGATCTGTAGCTCATCAGCGTAAAGACGATGAAATGGATTGCCATATTAAATGAATAAAGAGTACCAGCTATGTTCGCTAAGCCAATTAAGAAAGCCGTTGCTAAAGTTTTTGCTGCGGCACCATTCAGTCTGGAAAATCAAACGTCGATTATTCCAATTCGTCATATGAAGTTTGATTTTGATCCAGCGCAAGTAGATCACCGATTTTATATGGATGCAGAATTGGCAAGTGCATATTTTGCGTCATTGTCGATTTTCTTAACTCGTGGTGAAGATCTTGTGATTGATACTGCTCGTTATCATCGTGATTTCATTACTGATCCATTATTGAAGCAACGTGTTACTTCATTGATTGGTCAAGAGGCGATTCATTCAAAAATGCATGAAGAGTTAAATGACGCTTATTTAATTCGTGATTTGCCAGTAAAGCTGTTTCGTACTTGGGCTGGCTGGGCTTTTGAATATGGGTTTGAGCGTCTTCCACAACCGATGAAATTGTCGTTGATGGCTGGTATCGAACATTTTACTGCGGTACTTGCAGAATACATGATGAATCATGAAGAAGTGTTCTTCCGTTCGCAAGATGAAAAACAACGGGCAATCTGGATGTGGCATATGCTTGAAGAATCAGAGCATAAGGATATTGCTTTCGATGTGTTTCAAGAATTATCTAATAACTATTTATTACGTATTGCTGGATTCTTTCCCGCATTGATCACGATTTTGGTGCTGATTTCAGCTGCATCATTTTTAGTTCCTTTTTATCGCAATCCTAAGAACCTGATTAGCTTACGTTATTGGAAAGAGATTCCATATAATTTTCGCCTGATCTTTGGCTTAAAAGATGGTGTTTACGGCAGTAGCTTTAAACATATTTTTGATTATCTTCGTCCCGATTTTCATCCAAATGATCATGATACATCTGAATTTTTGGACTATTACAAAGAGAAACTGCTGAATCCAAAGACAGGTCTTCTTACGCCATATTTGACGAAAGAATTTTATCCTGCATTGCGTTCATAAAAACCTAAAAGAGATGGATTTAAAGTTTATGGGTATTTTTTCTAAAAAAGTTAAGCCGAGCCAAAATGCTTATGCGGTCGTGACTGGCGCAGGCAGTGGCATTGGACGTAGTTTTGCAATGGAACTTGCAAAACGCGGAGGAACAATTGTTTGTGCTGACATAAATCTGGATGCAGCCAAAGAAACTGTCAGTTTGATTGAATCACAAACTTCAGCTAAAGCATTTGCTGTGCAATGTGATGTGGGTGTGAAAGAGCAAGTAAAAGCACTTTCAGAACAAGCCGAAAAATTAATGAATCATCCTGTAAGCCTGATCATTAATAATGCGGGTGTAGGACTGGGCGGTAAGTTTGATGAAGTGTCACTGGAAGATTGGCAATGGTGTATGCATGTCAACCTTTGGGGGGTTATTCATGGTTGCCATTATTTTGTTCCTCAGTTTAAGCAACAAGGTTATGGAGCAATTATCAATGTTGCTTCAGCTGCGGGGTATACAGCAGCTCCCGAAATGACTGCTTATAACGTAACAAAATCCAGTGTGCTGGCATTGTCAGAAACCCTTTCAGCAGAGCTTCGCGGTGACAACATTCGAGTGAATGTGCTGTGTCCAACATTAGTGCCTACAAATATTATGAAAAATGGTCGTTTGCCTGGTCATTATGCGGGTTTAGCAGATGATTTACTGATGAATCATGCATTTACCACCAGTGATCAGGTGGTGATTAAAACCTTAAATAACTTGGATGCAGGCAAGCTGTACACCATTCCTCAGCCAGACGCAAAACTGTTTTGGATATTAAAACGTGTATCACCCACCTTATATGCCAAAGCGCTAGGTATCGGGTATCCATTATTTAACAAATACATCAAATAAGCTGCGAGTAAATCAAGATGACAACAGAAACAACTTTAGCTACGCTGCCTAAAGAGAAAAGCGTAGAGCAAAACTCAACCCAAACTACAGTCGAAGACATTAAACAGGTGACTCAACAGAATACTGTGCAAGACAAATCGCTTGAAGCAAAACAGCTTAAAGAAAAAGCGCTCGTAGAGAAGCAAGTTGGGGCAAAGACTGTTACAAAGCCAGCGAAAGTAAATACTGCTAAAGCTGAAGTCCAAACTCCGGCTAAAGCTAAAAATAAGCCTGAGGTAAAAGTTGAAACACAAATAAGTGCTCAATCTGAAAAGCTTGGACAATCGGCTGAGGAAAAAGCGCCGACGATTCAGCACAAAGAAGCTCTGCACATCTATGACACCATTGTGGTTGGTGCTGGTATTTCAGGGATTGCTGCTGCTTATAAAATGAATCAAGCAGGCTATAACGATTATGTGGTCCTTGAAAAAGCCAGTCGTGTGGGGGGAACATGGCGCGACAATAATTATCCGGGCTGCGGTTGTGATGTACCCTCAGCACTTTATTCATTTTCTTTCTCACCAAGCCATAAATGGAGTCATTTATTTGCCAAGCAGCCAGAAATTCTAAGCTATTTAGAAGAAGTGGTGGAAAAATATGATCTTGGTGAGAAAATTGAATTTAATAATGAATTAATCAGTGCCAAATGGGATGAAGCACAACATATTTGGCACTTAGAAACATCAAAAGGTCAATATCAAGCAAAGACAGTGATCTTTACGACAGGACCAATTACTGAACCTGCTTTGCCGAAATTAAAAGGAATTGAAAGTTTTAAAGGTGAAATGTTCCATTCAGCACGTTGGAATCATGATTATGATTTAACCGGTAAGCGTGTTGCAGTGATTGGTACAGGGGCTTCTGCAATTCAGTTTATCCCGCAAGTACAACCTTTAGCGAAACAGCTAATCGTATTCCAGCGTACAGCACCGTGGGTACTACCCAAGGCGGATATGGAGTTAAACGAAACGGCTAAAGGGATCATTTCTCGATTCCCAATCATTCAACAAACTTGGCGTAATAGCATTGCACAGATTTTAAATGGAATTAACTTTGGATTGCGTAATCCTAAAGTATTGGAACCCGTTAATTTCCTGAGTAAGCAATTACTCAAACTGCAAATTAAAGATGAGACCTTGCGTAAAGCAGTAACACCGAACTTTACTATTGGATGTAAGCGCTTATTGTTTGCAAACAATTATTATCCAGCTCTACAACAAGATAATGTGAGTCTGATTGCACATGGTTTGGTTGAAATTGATGGAAATACAGTGGTTGCAGCAAATGGTGAACGTCATGAAGTGGATGTGATTATTTGGGGAACAGGCTTTGAAGTTTCACATCCTCCAATTGGTAAACGAGTTTATGACAGCAATGGTCAAGTCCTTGCTGAGCGTTGGAAAAATAGTTCACCTGAAGCATATTTGGGTGCCAGTATTGAACATGTACCGAATGCGTTCTTGGTCCTTGGTCCAAACATTCTGGTATATGACTCATTTATTGGTATCGCGGAAGCACAAGTCGGTTATATTGTTGATGGCTTGTTAAAAATGCGTGAGCAAAAATTCACTCGCTTTGAAATCAAAGCGGATGTGCTTGCCCAGCATAATAAACGTTTGCAGAAACATTTAAAAACCACTGTATTTAATGCGGGTGGGTGTAAGTCCTATTATCTGGATGAAAATGGTCGTAACTTTGCAGCATGGCCATGGTCATTGCAACAATTACGTAACCAATTAAAACAACTAGATTTAAACCATTATAGTGTGAGTAAAAAATAAGTTTAGTGTTCAATTGCTGAACACTTTTTATGAGAGCCCTAAATTGATTTAGGGCTTTTATTTTTTTGTCTTGTGCGATGATGTAATCCAAAAATAATGATTTCAGCTAGGATTAGATTGACCACCCAACCTAACCAAGATTCTAACTGATAGATGTGAATTGGGGTTAACCAATCAAAATAAGGTTGTAACTCATAAAGCACGATTTTCCATGTCCTTAAGCTTAGCGCTGAAAGACTTAGTGCAAAACTACGGATCATCCAGTCACGATGTAAAATCCAGCGCTTTTTCAATAAAAAGTATAAAGCGGATAGGGTGGTGATCGCCCAGAGTGAACTTAATAAGACAAAGCTGATTTGTGTGGATAACCCTCCAGCCGCTGAAAAAGCTAAAATTAAGCCACTGGGTAAAGACAGCCCCAAAATGGTGATGATGTAGAGCCAACCACTCCAGCGATGAATTCGGGGATAACGCGTGCGAAAGACACGGAAAAACTGTGTAAATCCAGCGATGAGTACAAAACTACTACTGATCACATGGATTTTAAAAGCCGCCTGCCAAGGTTGAGTATTGACTACATCTTGCTTTAACAATAGAAAATGCTGATCAGTTTGCCATGGGAAATATTGTAGACATATTGCCACCATGAGATAGCATAAATAAGCATAGATCACGAGTGAAATTAGACTCAAGCTTGAATAGGCCAAGTTAGTTTTTGTTTTGTTCATCACTGCTTATAATGGAATGGTGATTGAGAAATTATAGTGGAACATAGGTTGAAACAGCATATTTATGTTTGGGTATGGCATAGATTTTAAAATAAACCACAGAGAATCCTGATTTATTTATCTTAAAGTAGATCACAAAGCAAACAATTTAATCTAAAATCAATGTGAAAATGCATCCAATATCTTCATAACAAATAGGTATAACAATGAATAAAAGTTTAATCGCACTCGTCGGATTAGGAATGATTGGTTTCCAGAATAGCTATGCACTGGATATTCAACAGTTGCAAAAATCTTGGTCTGGAAAATATGATGATCAGAAAATTGCTGTTTTCATCCAATCTATCGATCGTAATCAGATCAAAGGCTATAGTGTTCTTGGTAAAAATAAACAAAATTTCTCAGGAAAAGTACAGACAACTTCACAAGGCTATAAAATTACCGCAACAGAAAGCGGTGCTAAAGCAAGTAGTGGTGTGTTTACGTTTACTGTAAAACAGAATCAGCCGAATGTGTTGGAATCTAGTTGGGAATCTACAACGGCTAAGGTTAAACCAAAATATTTTGATTTAAAGCCGCAACAGTGTCGCTATCAAAAAGATGTCGGTGATTATCCAGTTGCATCACAACGTTTATTAAAAGATGAGGATCTACAAATTCCTCCTGAAGAACTGGACTGGATGCGTAATGAAATTTATGCGCGTCATGGTTATTCATTTGCCAATAAAGAGATTGCCTCTCAATTTGCTAACGATAATTGGTATATGCCATGCAGTACCAATGTTGAAAATCAATTAACTCAGATTGAAAAGACCAATATCCAGCGTATTAAAAAAATTCGCCCGTATATGGCGAAAATGGAATGGGGTCGTTGATCAATATTTTGATCATATCTGGTTTAAATGATAGCTAAAGCAAAAGCATTTTAATTTGATTTATATCATTATTTTTGCTTTAAAAAGCTCAAAGTCAGGTACTTTGAGCTTTTTAAATTTTACGGAAAATGTTAAATAGCTTGGGTGTTTTCATTTAGCCAGTTTAAAACATCACCTTCTAAGTGAGGTGCTAATCGCTCTCTGACAATTTGATGGTACTGATTCAACCATGCTTTTTCATCATGACTGAGTAGGTCTAAAACGATACACGTCAGGTTAATCGGACACAATGTTAGTGTTTCGAATTCCAAAAATTGACCATAGGTCGTATCTTCAAAATGCTTAATTTTGTTGACGACAAGATTCTCAATCCGAATGCCGTACTTGTCTTGATGATATAAACCAGGTTCATTGGAAGTAATCATCCCTTCGCGCATCTTGGTGGATGGTGTGACTGGGGCATAATATGAAATCACTTGTGGGCCTTCATGAACATTCAATGCATAGCCTACACCGTGACCTGTACCATGACGATAATCTAATCCGTATTTCCATAGCGTTTGACGGGTAATTGCATCTAATAGTGGTGATGCAATGCCTTCAGGGAAAACGCTTTGTGCAAGTGCAATATGGCTTTTTAACACCAAAGTGTAATCACATTTTTGTTCAGCGCTTGCTGTGCCTATGGGAACAACGCGGGTAATGTCTGTGGTTCCTTCATCATATTGTGCGCCTGAATCAATCAGCAGCAAACCATCACCACTAATCTCGCTAAAGCTTTCTTCGGTGGCACGATAGTGGGGTAATGCGCCGTTGGCATTAAAGCCTGCAATTGTCGAGAAGCTTAATCCAATAAAACCTGCTTGTTGTGCGCGAAAGCCTGAAATTTTTTCGTCGATGGTGAGTTCATTGATCGATTCTTTATCAGCCAATGCGTTATCTAGCCAATGAAAGAAATGACATAGGGCAACACCATCTTTGGTCATTGCACTGCGCACATGTGCAATTTCTGAAGGATGTTTACGTGATTTAAATAAACTGCTTGGATTAATGTCTTGGACTAAATGACTTTGCTGCTCAATGGCCTGTGCAGATGAAATTGAGACTTTAGCAGGATCAATTAAAATATTTTGTTGTTTAAGTTCGAGCAAAAACTTGATGCTTGCGTTATAAGCTAAGATTTCAATGTTATCCAAAGCAAATCTTTGCTGCATTTCAGTTGAAAGTTTTGCATCATCAATAAAAAGCACAGTTCGAGAATGGTCAATATATAAGTGTGCTAAGAACACGGGATTATATTCAACATCACGCCCCCTACAATTCAAAATCCAAGCAATATCATCGAGTGCAGAAATAAAATGCCCCGTTGCTTTTTTCTGAATAAGTTTGTGACGGATCGCAGTTATTTTTTCTAAGCGTGTTTGCGCATTTAAATCATCTGCCATTTGCCAAATGGGTTGTAGGGGCAGTGCTGGCCGTTCAGTCCAAATTTCATCAATTAAATCTAAGTCTGTTTGAATGACGAAATTGTGTTCTATCGCAAGCGCTGATAATGCGCTGTATTGTTGAGTTGAAATGGTATTTCCATTGACAGAGATTTTTGCATCTTTGGCTAAATGTTGTGAAAGCCAAGCCAAATGTGTTGAAGCAGCATCATGTGTCTGCTTTTGTAAAACGTAACCTGTATTTTCCAGTTGCTGTTCAGCTTGTACCCAATATCGACCATCTACCCACAAACCTGCGAAGTTTTGAGTAACTACAATTGTGCCGACTGAACCTGTAAAGCCTGTTAGCCATTGACGTATTTTCCAATAATCAGGTAGATACTCTGACATATGTGGATCTGCACTCATGGCGATAAAAGCATCCTGCTGATATTTCTTCATAATTGTACGAAGGTTTTCTAATTTGTTGGCAGGTGACAAACTGTTCATACTTTTTCCAATTGCATATCAATAGATTTTTGAGAGGGGGTCGATGTTTGATTGAGTAATTTACGAATCGGTTTTCTCATTAACCATAGAACGAGTGCGCCAAGAAGTAAAGCGATGACACATCGCACAAATAGCAAGGGTAATTGGTCAACTTCATGGATAGAAACATGACCACCGATTAAACCTGCCATCAAGTTTCCTAAAGCAGATGCTGTAAACCAAAGCCCCATCACTTGTCCACGAATGATGGTCGGAGCGAGTTTAGTCATGGTTGAAAGACCAACAGGGCTTAAGCATAATTCACCTAGTGTTAAAAGCAGGAGGCTTGATGCGATCCACAATGCAGAAACAGTTCCACCATTTTGGGTGATCAAGTAACTGGCAATGCTCATCACGAGGAAACCACCTGCAGCGAGAAGTAAAGCAATAATGAATTTGGTGATATAGCTAGGGTCACGATTTTGTTTGCCTAATTTAACCCAAAGCCATGCGATGATCGGTGCGAAAATAATAATGAAAAGCGGGTTAATCGATTGAAACCAAACTGCGGGTATTTCAAAGCCAAAGAATTGGCGATCTGTAAAGTCTTGGGCGAAAAGATTGAAAGATGTTGGTTTTTGTTCAAATGCTGACCAGAAAAGTGCAGCGGTGATGAGTAAAATAAAACAGATGATGATTTGTTTTTTCTCAGTATTATTCAAACCAGCAAAGAGCAATAGATAGCTGAAATATAAGGCAATACAAATACAGATTGTGATTGTGAAATATGTGGCGATCTGAATTGGATTGATGTTAATTACGCCAAGAGAAACTAGACCGATAATCAAGCCAACAACTGCAATAAAACCTATGATCATTTGGGGTGCTTTAGGATTGTAATGTACAGGACGAGCCCAGTTATTTTCATTGCCTTGCACATGATTAAATTGTTTTAATTGAGGCACAGTTATTAACTTAAAAATCAGTAAGGCGATTAACATTCCAACGCCACCGATTCCGAATCCCCAGTGCCAACCATGTTCTTTAACCAATAAACCAGTCAATAGTGGGGCAATCAACGAACCTAGATTAATTCCCATATAAAAAATGGAAAATCCTGCATCACGCCGTGAATCTTGAGCCTGATATAAAGTGCCAACAATGACGGAAATACAGGTTTTAAATAAACCAGAACCGATCACAATCAAAACTAAACCAAAATAAAAAAAGAAATGCCCAAATAAAGCTGCCAATGCAATGGATAGATGTCCAAATGCGATGATCAGTGAGCCGTACCACACAGCGCGCTCCTGACCGAGATAATTGTCAGCAACCCATCCACCCAATACGGTCATTAAATACATACTGCCTGCAAATAAGCCGACAATTGCTGATGCTGTTGGGCGATCTAAACCGAGACCGCCATCAGCAACTAAAGCCGCCATATAGAGGATTAATAAAGGGCGAATACCATAATAGGAAAAACGTTCCCAAAGCTCGGTAAAAAATAAACCTTTTAATGGTTTAGGGTGACCAAAAAAAGCTTGATCTGGGTCGTGCACTTGTTTGGATAAATGTTGAGGCATCTTCAAGTCCTTTGAAAATGTATTAATAAAAAAATTTTAAACAATATATAAAATAAAGTTATTTGTTGGGTGTTTTTTAAAGTAGTGATTTGTAAGTTTTATAGTAAAAATATAAATTTCAGTTTTCTATGCTTATATTGGCATTATTATGTTTTGATTTTAAATGAATTTTAAAATAACTAGATTATACCAGTTGGTATGAAAATTGGTATGAATATGTAATAAAAAACCACCCGAAAGGGTGGTCTCTTGTTCGATCTGAACGCGTAACGAATTAACGTTTGATATCGCGTTGAGTTTCGCCAGTATAAAGCTGACGAGGACGACCGATTTTGTACGGGCCGCTGTGCATTTCTAACCAGTGGCTGATCCAACCAACTGTACGTGCAAGCGCAAAGATTACCGTAAACATTTCTGTTGGGATACCAATCGCTTTAAGGATGATACCTGAATAGAAGTCTACGTTAGGATAAAGTTTACGTTCGATGAAGTACGGATCGCTTAATGCAATACGTTCAAGTTCCATTGCAAGCGCAAGTTGTGGATCATTGATACCAAGTGCACTTAACACTTCGTCACAAGTCTCTTTCATTACTTTTGCACGTGGATCGAAGTTTTTATAAACTCGGTGACCGAAGCCCATAAGTTTAACTTCTTTAGTTTTTACTTTTTCCATGAACGGTGCAACATTTTCTACAGAGCCGATTTCATCGAGCATCTTAAGAACAGCTTCGTTTGCACCACCATGCGCAGGTCCCCAAAGTGCAGCAATACCCGCAGCAATACATGCATAAGGGTTAGCGCCTGTAGAACCAGCTAAACGTACTGTAGACGTTGATGCATTTTGTTCATGGTCAGCATGAAGCGTAAAGATACGATCCATTGCTTTAGCAAGAATAGGGTTAACTTTGTAATCACGATCTGCTGGAGTAGCAAACATCATGTACAGGAAGTTTTCAGCATAGCTTAAATCGTTACGTGGATATACGAACGGTTGACCGATTGTATATTTGTAAGTCCAAGCAGCTAAAGTAGGAATTTTAGCAACTAAACGAACTGCAGTGATTTCACGGTGGTCTACGTTTTCAACGTCAAAACCGTTGTGATAGAACGCAGATAACGCACCCACTACACCACACATAACCGCCATAGGATGAGCATCACGACGGAAACCATTGAAGAAACGGCTAACTTGATCGTGAACCATTGTGTGGTTGCGGACTTTGTTTTCGAAGTCTGTTTTTTGTTCAGCAGTTGGAAGCTCACCGCTTAACAATAAATAGCAAGTTTCTAAGTAAGAAGCTTGAGTTGCAAGTTGAGCAATCGGATAACCACGGTGTAAAAGAACGCCTTTATCACCATCAATGAAAGTGATTTTAGACTCGCAAGAAGCTGTCGCCATAAAACCAGGATCAAAAGTAAAGTGACCTGAAGCCAACACATCCTTAACGTCGATTACATCTGGGCCCAATGTGCCGCTGTAAATTGGTAATTCAATTTTTTTGCCATCAAGCTCTAGAACGGCTTTCTTGCCAGTTGCTGCAGACATTCAATAGATCTCCTGTCCTGGTGGATATTTTATCTAACTTGCTGAGTCATCTTGTAATGTACAAGTCAGACGGATCAAAAATTGCTATTTAGCTTAGTGAGTACTGAAATTTTGTCAATTATACTTATGGATGAAAAAACAATGTTTTCATCAGTAGTTAGTCTAACTTTAACCAGTAAGATTGATCATTAAATTTCAGAGTCGGTCAGTATAATAAGGTAAATTCTAAAGAAGGTGCAGAAAAATAATTGTGATTGCTAGACAGGAAATGGCATTTTTGACCAATATTTTGTGGCTTTTGTAAGTTGCGAAATGCATTGTTGCTGTTTTAAAACCATCTGAATTTCACGACTTACATAGCTTTTGCCATTATTTTTGTGTAAAAAACATCCAAATGAGTTGATGAAATATTTATTTTCATTTTAATGCTTAATTGATTAAAAAATAGTTTTTATTGAAGCTTTTAAAGGATAAAAAATAATCGAATCAGTATAAAAATAGGCATTTAGTTGCCTTAGGAATAATCAAATACCATAAAATCTTGCAGCTAAATTATGAATTATTCACAAACTAAGTCTTTCTTTCTTATTATAAAGCTTTCAGTCAAATCACTGAATTAAATGGCACCCATTTAAAATAGGAATAAAGGACTATTTTAAAATAACATGTTGGGTATCTACTAAAGCTTAACCAGCTGATGAAAAATAAAACAGCAGGGAGAAATTAACCACAGGACGATTTTGTCCGTAATGTTGTGCTTTAGTCTAAATTTATAAAAATAATATAAGTCGTAATTATGTGTAAAAGTAATATGTTTAAATGTCATAAAAAATAACGAGATAGCCTTGAAAAACAGAGATGGGTGATCTGCTTTATTTTTCAAATGGGTGTAAATGATTCTTATTTGAGTGATTTTTAAAGAAAAAGCCAATTTCGATGGTTTGTATTTTGACAGTGCACGTTTTATAATTCAGTGTCGTTTAAAGTTCAGGCAATTAAATTTGTCTGACAATGCTAGCTTTCCTTCGAATTAATTCCAACAAACTCCGGATGGAGTTTTTACTTACAGGATGCCCGCTGTGAAAAGCAACAGACCTGTCAATTTGTCCATGGGTCAAGTTTTAGATGTAAACTTAAAATCCCCTGTGGCTATTGCATCAATTCTACACCGTCTATCAGGTGTCATCGTATTTTTACTCGTACCGGTACTTTTGTGGCTTTTAGACAAGTCTTTGTCTTCGCCTGAAGGCTTTGCTCAAGTTCAAGCAATCTTTGGTGGCTTCATTGTACGTTTTATCGTATGGGTATTTGTCGCTGGTTTATTATTCCATTTCATTATGGGTATTAAGCACTTACTTGCTGACCTAGGCTTTGCTGAAGAGTTGCAAAGTGGTCGCGTAGCAGCAACTATTGCATTAATCTTGGCTGCGATATCAGTTATCGCTTCATTTGTATGGATCGTTCTCTAATGAAAAGTGCTACAGGTTTAACGGGTTCAGGTTCTCGTGATTGGTATATCCAACGCGTAAGTGCTGTAGTTCTAGCTGTTTATACTGTTGTGGTATTAGGTTGGATTCTGTGCAATGGCGGATTTAACTATGAGCAATGGTTTGGCTTTATGATGACACTTCCGATGAAGATTTTATCTTTATTGGCAGTCTTATCTCTTGTTGCGCATGCTTGGATTGGTATGTGGCAAGTATTCACTGACTATGTGACTACTCGTCAGATGGGTCCTTCAGCTTCAGGTTTACGCATCGTGTTAACTTCAGCAGTGATTATTGCTGTTATTGCATATGCGATCTGGGCAATCCAGATTTTTTGGGCGAATTGATAGGAAAATGTCATGGGCGCTTTAACCCCTAAAGAAGATTATTCAAATATTCCAAGCCAGTTCTTCGATGCAGTCATCGTTGGTGGTGGTGGTTCAGGTATGCGTGCTTCATATCAACTTGCTCAAGCAGGTTTGAAAGTTGCAGTGCTAACTAAAGTATTCCCAACACGTTCTCACACTGTTGCGGCTCAAGGTGGTATTGGTGCATCGCTTGGTAACATGCAAGACGATAACTGGCACTATCATTTCTATGACACGGTAAAAGGTTCTGACTGGTTAGGTGACCAAGATGCAATCGAATTTATGTGTCGTGAGGCGCCTAAAGTTGTTTATGAGCTTGAACACTTAGGTATGCCATTTGACCGTAATGCTGATGGTACAATTTACCAACGTCCATTTGGTGGCCACTCTGCGAACTATGGTGAAAAACCAGTTCCACGTGCTTGTGCTGCTGCCGACCGTACAGGTCATGCACTTCTTCATACGCTTTATCAAAGTAACGTGAAAATGGGTACTCAATTCTTCGTTGAATGGATTGCATTAGACTTAATCCGTAACGAAGCAGGGGATGTACTCGGTGTAACAGCAATTGACCAAGAAACAGGCAAAATTGCTGTATTCCAAGCCAAAGCAACATTGTTTGCTACAGGTGGTGCTGGTCGTGTTTACCGTGCATCTACCAATGCTTATATCAATACTGGTGATGGTCTTGGTATGGCTGCTCGTGCGGGTATTCCATTACAAGATATGGAATTCTGGCAATTCCACCCAACGGGTGTTGCTGGTGCAGGCGTATTGTTAACAGAAGGTTGTCGTGGTGAAGGTGCAATCCTTCGTAACAAAGATGGCGAACCGTTCATGGAACGTTATGCACCAACTTTGAAAGATTTGGCTCCTCGTGACTTTGTATCACGTTCTATGGACCAAGAAATCAAAGAAGGTCGTGGTTGTGGTCCTAAAGGTGATTATATCCTACTTGATATGACTCACTTGGGCGCGGATACCATCATGAAGCGTTTACCATCTGTATTTGAGATTGGTAAGAAATTCGCAAACGTGGATATCACCAAAGAACCAATTCCAGTTGTACCAACAATCCATTATCAAATGGGTGGTATTCCGACCAATATTCATGGTCAAGTGGTTATTCCTGAAACAGCGAAAAATGCAGCAGATTTCTATGCAGGTTTTGATAAAGCTGCAAATGAATACACAACCAACGGTACAATGAATTATACAGTGCCTGTAAAAGGCTTCTATGCAATTGGTGAGTGTTCTTGCGTGTCTGTACATGGTGCAAACCGTTTAGGTACAAACTCATTACTTGACTTGGTTGTATTTGGTAAAGCTGCTGGTGAACACATCATCGATTACGTGACTAAACATCACGGTGATGAATACCAACCACTTCCAAATGATGTACTTGTGAACACGTTGAAACGTATCAATCATTTAGATGATTCTACTTCTGGTGAAAATGCACAAGAAGTTGCGGATGCAATTCGTGATATCGTTCAAGACCACGCGGGTGTATTCCGTACTCAAGCCTTGCTTGATGAGGGTGTTAAGCAGATTCTTGCGATTGAACCACGTGTACGTAACATTCATTTAAAAGACAAATCTAAAGTATTTAATACTGCACGTATTGAAGCTTTGGAAGTTGAAAACTTATACGAAGTAGCGAAAGCAACATTGATTTCTGCTGCTGCACGTAAAGAATGTCGTGGTGCACATACTGTTGTAGATTATGAATTGCCTGCTGATGATGAGCACTATTCATATGGTCGTCGTGACGATGAGTGGATGAAACATACTTTATGGTATTCAGCGGATAACCATCTTGAATACAAGCCAGTACGTTACAGCCCATTGTCTGTAGACCCAATTGAACCTAAACCACGTACATTCTAATCGGGAGAAATAAGATGAGTAGAGGTACACGTACATTCGAAATCTACCGCTATGATCCTGATAAGGATAAAGCACCGTATATGCAGACTTTTAAACTAGAGTTGACGGATAAGCATCGTATGTTGCTTGACGCGCTTTTAGCATTAAAAGTTCAAGACGAATCATTAACATTCCGTCGTTCTTGCCGTGAAGGTATTTGCGGTTCAGATGGTGTGAATATCAATGGTAAAAATGGTCTTGCGTGTTTATGGAACCTGAACGATTTACCTGAAAAAATCGTCATTCGTCCATTACCTGGTCTGCCAGTAGTGAAAGATTTAGTTGTGGATATGAATCAGTTCTACGATCAGTATGACAAAATTCATCCATTCTTAATCAATAATCAACCTGCACCACCAAAAGAGCGTTTACAATCTCCAGAAGAGCGTGAGCACTTAAATGGTTTGTATGAATGTATTCTTTGTGCATGTTGTTCAACATCATGCCCATCATTCTGGTGGAACCCAGATAAATTCTTAGGTCCTTCAGCATTGTTGAATGCATACCGTTTCATTATTGATTCTCGTGATACTGCGACACAAGATCGTTTATCACGTCTTGATGACCCATTCTCATTATTCCGTTGTAAAGGGATTATGAACTGTGTGTCTGTATGTCCGAAAGGTTTGAATCCAACAAAAGCGATCGGTCATATCCGTAGCATGTTGCTCGATCAAGCGGGTTAATACGATGTGAAAAAAGAGCGTACATCTTGGGATGTGCGCTCTTTTTTTATTGGATTTTTAATGAGATGGTTGTTTTTTGTTCGAGTGAATGGGATCTAAGCTTTAAGCATTGAAAAAATATCAACAGACCCGATATAAATGGATGGATAATAATAGATTATTTCTTGTATGTATTTCGCTAATTTATAGGTGGTATGTGTCAAAAAAATCAATTGAAGTGACAGATCATGTTACGATTTAACAAACCACTATATGTGAAAAACACACCATGTTTTTGGTACATTTTTTCTACATAAGTGTGATCCAGATCAGTTTATAAATAATTTTATAAGCAAAGATTAGAACCGCTTTAGAAAAAGCAAAAAAGCCTTTGTTTTTTCTAAGTCGATTTGCAAAAAATTGCTCAGCTTCGGTTGAGTATATAAGTGAGTGATGATGCCATTGAGGGCGTTATGATTCATTGTATGCATTAGTAAAAGCTAATGTTTATAACGCCCCTTGGTCATGAGTATCTGATGGGTGAATGTCAATTTACCGATTTGGCATTATCAATCATGGGAGTGCTTAAAAAGCACCCTCTAATGTTTTTGCAATAGGAAATGGGTCCACAAATGCAAGAAGTTGCTGACGCATTGCGTCTTGATACTGAACTTTCCGCTGATAGTGCAGCGTATATTGAAGAGCTTTACGAACAGTACCTTTCTTCTCCAACCTCAGTAGGTGAGGATTGGCGTCAATATTTCGATAAATTCCCTAAAGGTGACCAACCACACGGAAACATTCGTGAGCAATTCTTATTATTAGGTCGTAATTCAAGTCGTGTTCAGCCTGTTGTGCAAAGTGAAGTAAGTACTGAGCATGAACGTCGTCAAATCGGTGTTTTGCAACTGATTGCAGCATACCGTAACCGTGGTCATCAAAAAGCCAAGCTTGATCCACTAGGTTTGGCTAAACGTGAAGATGTGCCAGATTTAGATCTTGCTGCACATGGTTTAACCAAGTCTGACCTAGATACAGTTTTCAATGCTGGAAATTTGGCGATTGGTAAAACTGAAGCAACTTTAGGTGAGATGGTTAGCGCAATGGAGGAAACATACTGTGCTTCTATTGGTGCTGAATATATGCACATTGTTGACACCAAAGAAAAACGCTGGATTCAACAACGTCTTGAAGGTGCACGCGGTCAGTTCGGTTTCTCGGCAGATCAAAAGAAACACGTACTTGAACGTTTAACTGCTGCTGAAGGCTTAGAAAAATTCCTCGGTAATAAGTATGTTGGTGCGAAGCGTTTTGGTGTAGAGGGTGGTGAATCTTTCATTCCAATGGTAAACGAACTTATTCAACGTGCAGGTTCTGTAGGTTGTAAAGAAGTCGTAATTGGGATGCCACACCGTGGTCGTTTAAACTTACTTGTGAACATCATGGGTAAAAACCCAGCTGATTTGTTTGGTGAGTTTGAAGGTAAAACTTTAGCTAAAAAAGGTTCAGGTGACGTTAAGTATCACCAAGGTTTCTCATCAAATGTGATGACACCTGGTGGTGAAGTTCACTTGGCTTTGGCATTTAACCCATCGCATTTAGAAATTGTGGGTCCTGTGGTTGAAGGTTCAGTTCGTGCACGCCAAGTACGTCGTAAAGACATTGGTGGTGATGATGTATTGCCTGTAATCGTACATGGTGATGCTGCATTTGCTGGTCAAGGTGTCAACCAAGAAACCTTCCAAATGTCACAAACGCGTGGTTATACCGTAGGTGGTACGGTTCATATCGTAGTCAACAACCAAGTTGGTTTTACTACATCTGATCCACGTGATGCACGTTCTACAGAATACTGTACTGACATTGCAAAAATGATTCAGGCGCCAATTTTCCATGTCAATGGTGATGACCCAGAATCTGTATTGTTTGTTGCGCAATTGGCACATGATTTCCGTCATACATTCCGTAAAGATGTTGTGATTGACATGTTCTGTTATCGTCGTCGTGGTCATAACGAAGCAGATGAGCCAGCAGCAACACAACCAATGATGTATCAAGTGATCAATAAAAAAGCGACTACACGTACGCTTTATGCGGATCAATTGGTACAAGAAAAAGTATTAGATCGTTCTGATGCAGATGCTTTAGTTGAAAAATATCGTGAAGATCTTGAAGCAGGTAACCATGTTGCCAATGCTTTAGTGCTTGAACCAAATGACAAAATGTTTGTGGACTGGAAACCGTATCTAGGTCATGAATATACAGATGTTTGGGATACGACTTTCCCAATCGAACGCTTAAAAGAAATTGGTACAAAAATGCGCGAATTACCGGAAGGTTTCGTGATGCAACGCCAAGTGTCTAAAGTGATCGATGAACGTTTGAAAATGCAAACTGGTGAAATGCCATTAAACTGGGGTGCAGCAGAAACTTTAGCTTATGCTTCTATCCTTGATGATGGTTTCTTGGTGCGTTTGACTGGTGAAGATGTTGGTCGTGGTACATTCTCACACCGTCATGCCAAGCTACATAACCAAGTTGATGGTTCGGTTTATATTCCACTGTGTCATATCAAAGAAAACCAGCCACGTACTGCAATTTATGACTCATTATTGTCAGAAATGGCTGTGCTTGCATTTGAATATGGTTATGCAACAACATTGCCAAAAAGCTTGGTAATCTGGGAAGCTCAGTTCGGTGACTTTGCAAACTGTGCGCAAGTGGTAATTGATCAATTCATCTCATCTGGTGAAACCAAATGGGAACGTGTGTGTGGTTTAACATTACTTCTTCCACATGGTTATGAAGGTCAAGGTCCTGAGCATTCATCTGCACGTCTTGAGCGTTTCTTACAGTTATGTGCTGAAGAAAACATGCAAGTGATTACACCAACGACACCTGCACAGATTTTCCATGCAATGCGTCGTCAGGCAATTCGCCCAATTCGTAAGCCAATGATCGTGACTTCACCGAAGTCATTGCTTCGTCATAAACTTGCAACTTCAACTTTGGAAGAGCTTGCAACTGGTACATTCCAGACTGTGATTGATGAAGTGGATCAAATCAACAAACAAGATGTAACACGTGTTGTACTTTGTGGTGGTAAAGTTTATTACGACTTACTTGAAAAACGTCGTGAAGAAAACTTGAACATTGCGGTGGTACGTGTTGAACAATTGTACCCATACCCAGAAAAACGTCTTGCTGAAGTGCTTGCGACATATCCAAACATAAAAGAACTTGTTTGGTGTCAAGAAGAACCGAAGAACCAAGGCGCATGGTTATTCATTGCTCCTCGTTTATACGAAGGTGTAATGAAGTCTGCTCTACAAGTTCAAATTAGCTATGCAGGACGTGAAGCTTCAGCTGCACCTGCATGTGGCTCACCATATTTGCATGCAAAACAACAAGCTCAGCTCGTGAATGACGCACTTGCGATCGTAGCTGAACAATCAGGAGAATCTAAATAATGGCAACCGAAATTAAAGCACCGGTGTTCCCAGAGTCAGTTGCTGACGGAACAATTGCAACTTGGCACAAACAACCAGGTGAAGCGGTATCACGTGATGAAGTCATCTGTGATATTGAAACGGATAAAGTTGTTTTAGAAGTTGTTGCTCCTGCTGATGGTACTATCTCTGCAATCATCAAAAATGAAGGTGACACAGTTCTTTCTTCTGAAGTTATTGCAACATTTGAAGAAGGTGCTGTTTCTGGCGCTACTCAAACTCAAGCAGTTCAATCTGAAGAGAAAGTAGAACAAGCTGCGGCACAAACTCAAGCGGGTAATGCACCTGTTGTTGAACGTGCTCAAGTACAAGATCAAGCACCTGCAGTGCGTAAAGCTTTAACTGAAACAGGTATTGCTGCTGCGGATGTAGATGGTACTGGTCGTGGTGGTCGTATCACCAAAGAAGATGTTGCGAATCATCAAACTAAACCAGCTGCTGCAGCTGTAACACCATTAAGCGTCGCTGTTGGTGAGCGTATTGAGAAACGTGTTCCAATGACACGTTTACGTAAGCGTGTTGCTGAACGTCTTCTTGCTGCTACACAGCAAACTGCAATGTTGACTACGTTTAACGAAGTCAATATGAAACCTGTGATGGAAATGCGTAAGCAATATAAAGATGCTTTCGAAAAACGTCATGGTGCACGTTTAGGCTTTATGTCATTCTTCGTTAAAGCTGTAACTGAAGCACTTAAACGCTATCCTGCGGTAAATGCTTCAATCGACGGTGATGATATTGTTTATCATGGTTACTATGATATCGGTGTTGCGGTTTCTTCTGATCGTGGTTTAGTGGTTCCAGTATTACGTAATACTGACCGTATGAACTATGCTGAAGTTGAATCAGGTATTGGTGCATATGCTGCAAAAGCACGTGAAGGTAAATTAGCAATTGAAGATATGACTGGTGGTACTTTCACAATTACCAACGGTGGTACTTTCGGTTCATTACTTTCAACACCTATTTTGAACCAACCACAAACTGCTATTTTAGGTATGCATAAAATCCAAGAGCGTCCTATGGCTGTAAATGGTCAAGTTGAAATTCTTCCAATGATGTACTTAGCGCTTTCTTATGACCATCGTATGATTGATGGTAAAGAAGCAGTAGGTTTCTTGGTAACTGTTAAAGAGTTACTTGAAGAGCCAGCTAAACTAATCCTTGACCTTTAATTCTTTAGAATAACAACACGAGTTTAGAGTGATCCTTTAAACTCGTTTTTGGAGATAAGCATGTCTCAGTTTGATTTAGTGGTAATCGGCGGTGGGCCAGGTGGTTATGAAGCGGCAATTCGTGCTGCTCAACTTGGTTTCAAAGTTGCGTGTATCGAAAAACGTGTACACAAAGGTAAGCCATCTTTAGGTGGTACTTGCTTAAACGTAGGTTGTATTCCTTCTAAAGCACTTTTGGATTCTTCTCATCACTATGAAGACACTCTTCATGGCTTAGATGTTCACGGTATTACAGTTGAAAATGTCCAACTTGATCTTCAAAAGCTTCTTGCTCGTAAAGACAAAGTTGTAGATAACTTAACTGGTGGTGTTGCTCAATTGCTGAAAGGCAACGGTATCGAGTGGTTACAAGGTACGGGTAAATTACTTGCTGGTAAAAAAGTTGAATTCACACCATTAGAAGGTGGTGATGTTCAAGTTTTAGAACCTAAATTCGTAATTCTTGCAACAGGTTCTGTACCTGTAAATATTCCTGTAGCAAAAGTTGATGAAGACCTTATCGTTGATTCAACAGGTGCATTAGAATTCCAAGAAGTGCCTAAACGTTTAGGTGTAATTGGTGCAGGCGTAATTGGACTAGAACTTGGTTCAGTATGGCGTCGTCTTGGCTCTGAAGTTGTTGTGTTTGAAGCATTAGATGCATTCTTACCAATGGCGGATAAAGCGTTGGCAAAAGATTATCAAAAACTTTTAACAAAACAAGGTTTAGATATTCGTATTGGCGCTAAAGTTTCAGGTACTGAAGTGAATGGTCGTGAAGTGACTGTTCAATATAACCAAGCAGGCGAAGATAAAACTCAAACTTTTGATAAATTAATCGTTTGTGTTGGCCGTAAAGCCTATGCAGAAGGTTTATTGGCTGAAGATTCAGGCATTAAATTAACTGAACGTGGTTTGGTTGAAGTGAACGATTGGTGTGCAACGTCTGTTGACGGTGTATATGCAATTGGTGACTTGGTACGTGGTCCAATGCTTGCGCATAAAGCAATGGAAGAAGGTGTAATGGCAGTTGAGCGTATGCATGGTCATGCTGCTCAAGTGAATTATGACACTATTATTTCAGTGATTTATACACACCCTGAAGCTGCGTGGGTAGGATTGACTGAAGAGCAAGCTAAAGAGAAAGGTCACGACGTTAAAACCGGTCAATTCCCATTTGCGGTAAATGGTCGTGCTTTAGCTGCCAATGAATCTGCTGGATTTGTGAAGTTTGTTGCAGATGCAAAAACGGATCGCTTATTGGGTATGCATATCATTGGTCCAGGTGCTTCTGATATTGTTCACCAAGGTATGATTGCACTTGAATTTGTATCTTCAGTTGAAGATTTACAATTGATGACTTTCGGTCACCCAACTTATTCTGAAGTCGTTCATGAAGCAGCGCTTGCTGTTGATGGGCGTGCGATTCACGCGATTCAGCGTAAACGTAAATAACACAAAAAAGAGCGGTTTCGACCGCTCTTTTTACTTTTGATGGTTGTTTTTAATTGAATAATCATCTAAAAATAAAAGAACAAACTTTAATAAATGCCGATAGTTATTGCGATGGAAGTCTAATTATTGGTGTGTCATAACAATGTGAAAAGTAGTAAAAGGTAAAACATGAATCTACATGAGTATCAAGCGAAAACGCTGTTAAAAAAATATGGTATGCCAGTTCAAGAAGGCATTTTAATCACTACGCCCGAAGAAGCATCTGCTGCCTTTGAGCAAATTAGTGGCAAATTCGCTGTGATGAAGGCCCAAGTCCATGCAGGTGGTCGTGGTAAAGCGGGTGGCGTAAAAGTTGTTAAGTCAAAAGAAGAAGCAGCTGAATATGCAAAAAGCCTGTTAGGTACTCGTTTAGTCACGTATCAGACGGATGCCAATGGTCAGCCGGTAAATAGTATCCTTGTTTGTGAAGATGTTTATCCTGTAGAACGTGAATTGTATTTAGGTGCAGTGGTTGACCGTTCTAGTCGTCGTGTGACATTCATGGCGTCTACAGAGGGTGGTGTAGAAATTGAAAAAGTTGCTGAAGAAACACCTGAAAAAATTATTAAAGTCGAAGTAGATCCACTGGTTGGTTTATTGCCATTCCAAGCGCGTGATGTTGGCTTCCAATTAGGTTTAAAAGATAAGCAAATCAGCCAATTTGTAACCATCATGACAGGCGCGTACAAAGCATTTGTTGAAAATGACTTTGCACTATTTGAAATTAACCCACTTTCAGTTCGTGAAAATGGCGAAATCTTATGTGTAGATGCTAAAGTCGGTATTGACTCAAATGCACTTTATCGTTTGCCTGAAATTGCAGCGATGCGTGATAAATCTCAAGAAAATGAGCGTGAGTTAAAAGCATCTGAATTTGACCTTAACTATGTTGCTTTAGAAGGTAATATTGGTTGTATGGTGAATGGTGCTGGTCTTGCGATGGCAACAATGGACATCATCAAACTGTATGGTGGTCAGCCAGCAAACTTCCTTGATGTTGGCGGCGGTGCGACTAAAGATCGCGTAATTGAAGCATTTAAAATTATTCTTTCAGATTCATCTGTACAAGGTGTATTGATCAATATTTTTGGTGGTATCGTACGTTGTGACATGATTGCTGAAGCGATTATTGCAGCGGTTCAAGAAGTAAATGTAACCGTACCTGTAGTTGTTCGTTTAGAAGGGAACAATGCAGAATTAGGTGCTAAATTACTTGATGAATCAGGTCTAAAATTAATTTCTGCGAACGGCTTAGCTGATGCTGCAGAAAAAGTTGTTGCTGCTGTGAAAGCGTAAGGAGTATCAATCATGAGCGTATTAGTTAATAAAGACACAAAAGTATTGGTACAAGGCTTTACAGGTAAGAATGGTACATTCCATTCTGAGCAATCAATTGCATACGGTACAAAAGTAGTTGGTGGGGTAACACCGGGTAAAGGTGGTCAAACTCATATTGGTCTACCTGTTTTCAATACAATGCGTGAAGCAGTAAAAGAAACGGGTGCAAATGCAACATCAATTTATGTACCTGCACCATTTGTACTAGATTCTATTGTTGAAGCAGTCGATTCTGGTATTGAGTTAATCGTGGTGATCACCGAAGGTGTTCCAACCTTAGACATGTTAAAAGCGAAACGTTACCTTGAAACTTATGGTAATAATGCACGTTTAATCGGTCCAAACTGTCCAGGTATTATCACACCGGGCGAATGTAAAATTGGGATTATGCCAGGGCATATTCATCAACCAGGTAAAATCGGGATCATTTCTCGTTCTGGTACATTGACTTATGAAGCAGTTGCGCAAACGACTAAGCTTGGTTTAGGTCAGTCTACTTGTATTGGTATCGGTGGTGACCCAATTCCAGGTATGAACCAAATTGACTGCTTAAAACTTTTCCAAGAAGACCCACAAACAGAAGCAATCATCATGATTGGTGAAATTGGTGGTAGTGCGGAAGAAGAAGCTGCTGAATATATTCAATCTAATGTGACTAAACCTGTTGTTGGTTATATTGCGGGTGTAACAGCACCTAAAGGTAAGCGTATGGGTCACGCAGGAGCGATTATCTCTGGCGGTAAAGGTACTGCTGAAGAGAAGTTTGCTGCATTTGAAAAAGCGGGTATGGCATATACGCGTAGCCCAGCTGAACTTGGTTCAACTATGTTTGATGTCTTAAAAAAGAAAGGCTTGGTTTAATTTAAAGTTTAAATTTTTAAGCTAAAAAATGGGAGCCAATCGGCTCCCATTTTTATTGGTTGAAGAGTATTGGTTGTAGCTTCTTGATTGTTAGCATTTAACCTTGTGATCAAGATAGAAAAACGAGAATTTATATGAGATGGGGGATCTGTGATTAGCCTTTGACTAAACCACCATCCACAATCAAGTTTTGTCCTGTTACAGCGCGTGACCACGGTGATAAAAACATCAGCACGGCATCTGCAAACTGCTCAGGTGTGGTGACTTCTTGTAAGGGCGTAGAAGCAGCGATCAAATCAAACACTTGATCAGGTGTTGCACTACTGGCATCAGTCTTACGTAATAGTCCGCCTGAAAGCATATTTACATTAATGCCATATTGACCTAAATCGTGTGACGTTGTGCGGGTAAAGGCCAAAAGTGCTGCTTTAGCTGCAGTATAATCATGATAAGGAACCACAGGATTCTGCACAAGATTGGTTCCAATATTGATGATTCGACCAAAATGATCTTTTTTCATATCTTCTAGTGCAGCTTGGGTGGTGTTTAAAGCGGCTTTTACTGCACTGTCCAATTGCTGTTGCATACTGTGCCAGCTCAACGTTTCAACTTTTGGACGTAGATCACCATCAAATTTAAATGCCAATAGCGCATTATTAATCACTGAGGTGATTGCATGTCCATAATGCAGTTTTGCCTTTTTAAACATCGTGTTGACTTGATCTGCATCAGTTACATCTGCTTTGTAAATAAAAACCTGTTCGGCATGTTCCTTGGCAAGTTGTTGTGCGGATTCTTCACTATTGAAATAATTTACAACGACTCTTGCGCCTTCACGAATCAAAGCATGGGTAATTGCAAGTCCTAAACCACGTGCGCCACCAGTCACTAGAATAATTTGATCTCGTATTTCCATGTTCAAATCAACTCATTTGATATCAATTTAATTTTAGCACTTTTATCGATGAGACTCTTAGATTGAGAGATGAGTTACAAAGTTTATCAATTGCACATACTCAAGATGAAAAATATAAAAACATCTAGAGAAATTTAAGTATCTTAGTGGATTGATTACATATGAATATTCAAATAATTAAACTTTTTAAATCCTATTGATAAAATGATGGCTCAGAATGATAGTTAATTGGTTTAACATATTGATCATATTATTTATAATTAAAACGAAACGCATTTGATATTGGGTGTGCTTCAGCCATTCTGATCTATATGTAGGCTACAATTAGACTGAACATTTAAGTGACGTATAAACAAACAGAGGAGACAACCATCTTGTTTTATGATTGGTATAACTCCGATAAAAATGATGAATTGATTAGGCAAAACATGCGACCTATTTACCCGCTCAATTTAATGGTCATTTTTATATTTTTTATAAATTCAAATGTTTATGCTTTTGATGATCTGGCACTTATGGCAGAAGAGGCACAAAATCAAATTGTGGAATATCAAGATGAGTTATTAGGACAACCAGATCAATTGCAAGATGAGCAATTATTTAAAATTGAAAATCAAGAAAATAGCCTAAGTGATACTGAAATGAGCACTGAGCGAAAGGATATTTTTTTTGAACAAGACCAATTGCAAAAAAAGCTAGCAGAACAGCATGAGCATAAATTGGCAGATTATTCAATTTTAACCAATAAATTTTATGAAAATGAGCGTATTCGGGTGTTTAATTATACTGCTTACAATGTACAACAATTAAAGACATCATTACTCAACCCTTCAAATGATAATCCTGCATCAAGTGAGCTTTATCTTTCTTTTGGTTATGGTATTGAATTTAAGATCAATGCTTTAAACAAAGTGGGTTATGAGTACATCTCTAGTTTTCCTTATGATCGTGGGCAATTATTGCGTCTGTTTTGGATTAGAACGCTGACCTATTAACCATAAATATTTTATCGATCATTTTTTATTTCCATGAAGAAATCATGGGGGAAATACTACAACTTGAAACATAAGCTTGTTTAGCACTACACATTAACAGACTAACTTAAACAAAATGAGATGAAGAGGTGAGTCATCATGTTAAACAAAGTTATTGTGTTGGGTGTAGTTGCTATTTCATTAACCGGCTGTATTGTTGCACCATTTGATGATGGTCATCGAGGTGGTCATGGTCGTTATGATCAGCGACATGATTCGGATCATCGCTGGGATCAGCGTCGTGATGGTGATCGACATCGTTATGACCGAGATCGCAATGATCGTGACTGGAATTGGAAAGGGCGTTAATTCTTTATCTTAAATATAAAAATGGGCAATGCATGCCCATTTTTTCTATATTGTTGTTTGAAAATATATGAATGAAGTAACTCATATATTTTTTTAAAAACTAATTTATATCTTTGTAGGGTGGCACTGCCGCATTTTACATTGAAAGTTTAAATATATTTGTGTAGGCAATAGCGTATTTTTTGTAGGGCATGCCACACGAGAACAATACCCTATATTATTTTTTTAAATAAACCTGCTTGTACTACACCAGCTTTGGTTTGTTTCTGTAATTGCCATGTTGAGGGTAAATTCAGTTGATTTAAGCCACGATCTGCTTCTACATAAATCAATGCTTGATCAGATAAGTATTGATCAGCTTTTTGAGCCAATTCATCCCATAAATTTAAACTATAGGGTGGATCTAAAAACATTAAATCAAACTGTTCATTTAAATTGGATAAGGCTTGTTGTGCTGTTTGAATTTTCAGCTGACAGTTTTCAGCTTTAAGCAACTGAATATTGTCTTTTAAAAATTTAGCTTGCGTGGCATTGGGTTCAATCATGATCACGTGCCTTGCACCACGTGAAAGTGCTTCAAATCCTAAAGCACCTGAACCAGCACAAAGATCTAAGACTTTGGCATTTTGAATATCCCACATCAGCCAGTTAAACAATGTTTCACGCACTCGATCAGGGGTAGGACGTAAACCATCGATATCAGCAAAAGGAAGAACTCGACGTTTCCATTCTCCACCAATAATACGTAATTGGTTTTTCACTTTATTATTCACTGATATCAGCCTCAGGTACATGTGGGGGAGTGGGTTGTGTCGAAGTCGTACTATGACCTTGAGTTGGTATACGGTTTTGGGTAGCCGTATTGGTCTGCGTATTTGGCTTCGGTTTAGGCAAGGCATTTGGATCTGCTGCAAGAGAAACATCACCACTTGGCAGTTCACCCGGTTTGATGCCAGCTGTCATTAAGCCACCACTGACTTGATGGTTAAGCGGTACAATTGGATTCTTTTTGCGAGTCAGCAACCAGTAATCAAACACAGGACGAGCAATCTTGGCAGCAGAACCACCATGCTTACCATTTTCCCAAATCACCGCAATGGCAATTTCAGGGTTTTCAGCAGGTGCAAAACCAACAAATAAACCGTGGTCTAATTGTCTTGATGTCAGTGCAGCTTCGTTATAGCGCTTGCCTTGGGCAATACTCTTCACCTGTGCTGTACCTGTTTTACCTGCGATTTGGTACATTGGTGTACGGATACCACGACCTGTACCTGTTTGAATAACATCAACCATTGCATCACGCATTTTAATCCAGTCTTCATCTGTACCACTGAAGTTGATTTTTCCTGTCGGGGCATTGAGTACTTCATGCTTTTTCGCCCCTTTAGATTCACGTAATACGTGTGGTGTGACATGTGCACCATGGTTGGCGGTAATTGCTGTTGCCATCGCCAGTTGTAATGGAGTCGCGGTAAACGCACCTTGACCAATACTGACAGAAATGGTTTCACCCTTGAGCCATTTGCTTTTTCGGGTACGCATTTTCCATTCAGGACTTGGATATAAACCTGTACTTTCGCTTGGTAAATCTACCCCTGTCTTTTCACCGAAACCAAATTGGCGCATCCATTCATTCATGCGGTCTATACCCATCTGGTAAGACAAGATATAGAAGTAAGTATCACAAGAAACCACAATGGACTTATGTAAGTTGACTGAGCCATGTCCAGTCTTTTTCCAGTCACGGAATTTATGTGAATCGCCAGGTAAATGGAAATAGCCAGGATCGGAAATTGCAGTTCCCCAATCTACCGTTTTAAAGTGAATACCGCCTAAGCCTTCCATCGGCTTAATGGTAGAGCCAGGAGGGTAAGTTCCTTGGACCGCACGGTTATAGAGTGGTTGATCTAGGTTGTCACGCAAGGCTGTATAATCTGCGTGTCCAATACCTGTTACAAATAAGTTCGGGTTAAAACTTGGGCTTGAAACCAGTGCTAATATTTCACCAGTTCGTGGATCAATTGCGACGATTGCACCACGACGATCTTTAAGTTGTTCTGCTGCAATGGTTTGCAGACCATAATCGAGTGAAAGATATAAATCATTGCCTCGAGTTGACTCTTTACGGCCTAAATGACGTAAGACATTACCATGTGCATCGGCTTCAATCGATTCATAACCAGGAACACCATGTAGTAAATCTTCATAGGATTTTTCTACACCAATTTTCCCGATCAGGTTGGTTCCAGCATAACTATCTTTATCAATTGCTTTGAGTTCTTTATCGTTAATACGACCCACATAGCCAATAACATGGGCAAATAGCTCACCATGTGGATAATAGCGGGTCATTTGTGTTTCGATATCAACACCCGGAAATTGAAACTTGATTTCACTAAAGCGTGCAATATCTTGTTCTGTTAGGTTTAGCTTTAAGGTGACTCGTTCTGTTTTTTTAGAGGCTTTAATCCGGCTATTAAAACGGTCAATATCTTCTTGATTCAGATTTAAAATTGGAATTAAACGCTTAACCGTATCATCTATATCTTCGACATCGGCTTTGCTGAGGGTTGCAGTAAAAACAGGGTAGTTATCTGCCAGTAAAATCCCATTACGATCATAAATATAGCCACGTGCTGGTGCGATAGGCTGTAGTCGAATACGGTTTTTATCTGATGCTTCACTAAATTCTTGGTGATGGAAAATTTGCAGATAAGCATAGCGTGCAACCAGAAGGCACATAAAAAATGAAACAATACCAATCGCAAAAAAGACACGACTACGAAAGATGCGTTTTTCTTGTTGGACATTTTTTAGAGGAAACTGCTGCTTCATACGTCGTCGGCTTTAGTACTTAAAGATGGGTGAATTTAGGGGTCAAACATTTTACCCCAGATTGAGTCTTAAAAATTAAAAAACACAAATAACTCATCAAAATATATTTTAACTCAGTCTCTGCAACAAATTTGTTATGCCGAATGCAGGTCCGTTGACATTTCACCTGAAAAATACGCATCGTTGTAAACATTGATGAATTGTCAACAGAGCCTATATGGATTTGACCTTAGCGACATTAAATTTATAGCGTTTTGTATATGAGTGCCAAAATAATTCTGTTAAAGTCGAGCCTTAAGGATAAATAGATTCGACCTAAGTTAAGATTAGGGATAATGGAGAAAATAATGAAAAAAATCTTTCCCTTATTAATGTTAGTTGCTGTCGGAAATTTCGCGCATGCTGATGTTAAAGATTATTTGCCAGATATGAAGGGAATTTTACCAGAGGCAAAGTTTAAGCCTGAAGATGCTTCTAAATGGAATATTGGTGCGGGTGTAACGCAACAGATGGTCCATGCGAATGGTGAATGGGTAAATCCTTATGGAATTGCGTATACTAAATTAGGTGTTTTTTATAATGGCGACCATGAATTTGCTGGTCAAGTCGGCTATAGAATTCCTGTAGTATTAAATGGTAAAGATAAAAATGGATTCTATGTTGGGGTCTATGGCGGAACACTTAAAAGTAAAAAAGTGGACGGAAGTGATGAAGTCCAATATGGTGGTGGTGCCGATTTATCTTATGTTTTATTGAATAAAGAGCGTATAAGTACATTTAGTGTGGGGATGGGTGCAGGTAGTGAACTTCATAATAAAAATGGAGATATGGTCCTGGAAACTCGTCCACAAATACAATTTGCTTATACCTTAAGTGTCGGGTTCTAAAGTTTTTATGATTTTATCCATATCCTTCGACCGCAAATAGAAATAAATACGAGAGTCATGCATGTTGGAATACGTTAATGGTTTGTGGCACGCTTTTACAGCTCGACCTGATCATCTTGCCATTTTAAGTATCATCCCAGTGACGGCCTTTGTAACGTGGGCACACGTTTGGATGGCACTGAAAATGGTATTTTATCCAATCACGTTTTGGGGATTTCATATTGGTCCCTTACCCGTGGGTTGGCAAGGGATTGTGCCACGCAAAGCTGGGCGAATTTCAGGCATCATCACAGACAATACATTATCCAAACTGGGTTCTTTGCGTGAATTTTTAGATGCAATGGATCCTGAAGATATGGCTCGGATTATCGGTGAACAAGTCGGTTTTGAGCTTGAACATTTGATTGATGAGGTGATGTTAGATCGTAATGCTGTTTTGTGGGAAAACTTACCTTATTCGATTAAACGTCGAATTTATGGTCAAGCGCATAAACAATTGCCGGGTGTCTTAAGAGAACTCGTGACCGAACTGACCATGAACGTCGAGTCACTGGTCAACATGCGGGATATGGTCGTTACTCAAATGGAAGGCGATCGCCGTTTGATGGTTCGTATGTTTTTAAAAGTTGGGCAAAAAGAAATTAACTTTATTTGGCATATTAGTGCTGTAATCGGGAGTTTCTTTGGTATTTTCCAAATGTTTGTTTATGTCTTTGTACCACAACATTGGACGGTACCTTTCTTTGCAGCCGTTTGGGGCTTTTTAACCAACTGGATTGCAATCTGGATGGTTTTCAATCCAGTAGAGCCACATTACGTACGCTATCCACAATTTTTTGAACGTACAAAAGATCGAAAATTTCCATGGATTAAACCTGTTATTCCAAGAATTGGCACTTATAATGTTCAGGGTGCGTTTATGAAACGCCAAGAAGAAGTGTCAGATGTTTTTGCAAGTGTCGTGACTGAAGATTTGATTACGTTAAAATCAATCATGACTGAAATGATGTATGGTCCTAAGAAAGAAAAAACCCGTCGTATTGTAAAGCGTCATATTAACGAAATTATGGAAACTCCATTGGTTCGGACCTCTTTACAATTGTCTTTAGGACTAAAAGAGTATGCAAAACTCAAGACAGACTTGATTGATCGGTCAATTGAAATTACGATGGTGCCTGTTTGCGACCCTGCGTTTAATGCGAGCCGTGCACAGAAAATTTTTCAGATGTTTAAAGAGCGGATTAGAGAGTTAACCCCAAAAGAGTTTCAAAACCTGTTACGTCCTGCATTTCAGGAAGACGAATGGATTTTGATTGTACTTGGTGGTGTGACTGGATTTTTTGCTGGTCTAATACATTTATTTGTGGCTTTCTTATAAATTTGATGCCATTACGATGATAAGTTTTAATTTGTCATGGCAAACGGTATCATACATATTGTTTTAAATGAGGATGTTTTTTTATGCGCATTATATTACTCGGACCACCTGGAGCAGGTAAAGGTACACAAGCTCAGTTGATCTGTAAGCGCTACAATGTCCCACAAATTTCAACCGGTGATATGCTCCGTGCTGCAATTCGTGAAGGTACTGAATTAGGTCTTAAAGCTAAAAGTGTAATGGAATCAGGTGGTTTAGTATCTGATGAGCTTATTATCGGTTTAGTGAAAGAACGTATTGCACAACCTGATTGTGTAAATGGTTGTATTTTCGATGGTTTCCCACGTACGATTCCTCAAGCTGAGGCTTTAGAGAACGAAGGGATTAGCATTGACCATGTAATCGAAATTGAAGTACCAGACGAAGAAATCGTAAAACGTCTTTCTGGTCGTCGTCAGCACCCAGCATCTGGTCGTGTTTATCACACGATTTATAACCCACCGAAAGTGGAAGGTAAAGATGATGAAACTGGTGAAGATCTTGTGCAACGTCCAGATGACGAAGAAGCAACGATTCGTAAGCGTTTAGGCTCTTATCATAATGAAACTGAACAGCTTGTTGGTTTCTATCAAGGACGTGCAGCTTCTGGGGAAAATGCACCGACTTATAATAAATTGAACGGTTTACGTCCAATAGAAGATGTCCAAAAAGATTTATTTGCGATTTTAGATAAATAAGACCGCATTCAAAGCATTTTTTTAAGCTTTGACAATAACAGAGACCTGATTCATATTAGGTCTCTTTTTTTTGCAAGAGTGGCGTAGAGAGTGAAGTTTGTATTAATTGCCTTGGTCATTTTGAGTATATTGCTTCTTTTGGGCTTATTGTATATGAGCTTTAAATTGTTACGCAAAGCACAAAAAGAAGAGCTTCAGCAACGCCGTGAAATGAGAAAATCAGGCAATTACCAAGTGCATCCACAGGTGGCTGAAGAGTGGAAACGGCTTGAAAAGTTAAAGAAAGATTTAGAGAATAAAGAAAAATAACTCAATTCTAACTTTAGAATCATGAGTTTCTATGGAATTGAACTGATGATTTATGAAAAGGGCTTTATAACAAATACCAAAGATTTTTCATTCGTTTTAGTGCAGCTAAAACGAATGAATGTATATAGATAAAGTTAAATTATATTTTAAATTGCTCAGCCGCTTATTTTGTTTTGACCTTCACGTGCAGCACCAAACTCATATTTATCAGGCCAATTACAAACATCTGACACAATACATTCATTGCATTTGGGTTTACGTGCAATACAACAATAGCGGCCATGTAAAATTAACCAATGATGCGAGTCTATAATAAATTCTTTTGGAATCACTTTAATTAAACGATGTTCGACCTCAAGGACATTTTTACCTACTGCCAGTCCAGTACGATTGCCAAGACGGAAGATATGCGTATCTACAGCCATTGTGGGCTGACCAAAGGCGGTATTCAGCACAACATTGGCAGTTTTGCGACCTACACCTGGTAAAGCTTCTAAATCAGCACGATTGTCTGGAACTTGGCTATTGTGCTTCTCAATCAGAATTTTACAGGCTTTAATCACATTTTCAGCTTTGGCATTATATAAACCAATGGTTTTAATATATTGCTTTAAACCGTCTACACCCAATGCATAAATTTGTTCAGGAGTATTGGCGACAGGGAATAACTTATCAGTGGCTTTGTTGACACTTACATCTGTGGCTTGAGCCGATAAGGTAACGGCGACAAGTAACTCAAACGGGTTTGAATAATTGAGTTCTGTTTTAGGATTTGGGCGTTGCTCACGTAATCGTTCAAAGAAAATCTGAATCTGCTTTTTGGTCATATTCTTTACAGTCATGATGCATCCTCTTGCAAAACAGATAACTGTTGAATCAATTCATTTAATTGATGTTGCTTATTTTCATCTGCTCGAACACTCAATTGTTTCTCTAGTTTTTTAATTTGAGTCCGCAGCTTAGCCAATTCAATGGTGGTTTTCGCATCTGTAACAATTGGATTTTTTATTGTGGGCTGATTGATTTCAATTGTAGGTAAAGCCTGACTCTGTTGTGTTATCTGCGCAAAGAGTTCAGTGTCGATTTCTGCACGAACCACAGGACCTTTACGATGCATGCGTTGTTTTTCTTCACGTTGAATATGTGCATAGTAACGACCACGTAAGTCATTTTGTTCTAAAAGACGTTGTTGTTCATTTGGAATAGGCTGAATGTCTTCAACTAAATCAATGCAATCTACTGGACAGGGAGCAATGCATAGTTCACACCCAGTGCATAGATCTGTAAGTACGGTATGCATCAGTTTACCAGAACCAATAATGGCATCTACAGGGCAAGCACTGATGCATTTGGTACAACCAATACATTCATCTTCACGAATAATGGCTTTCATGCGTTGTGGACGGCCATCGCTTTGAATTGGCCAGACACTTGGTTCAGCAATGAGTTTATTACGATTGAGTATATCAGCAAGCGCATCTGCAACTGGTTGCCCACCTGGCACACATTTATTGGCTGCTTCGCCTTTTTCTACAATAGATTTTGCATAAGGTAGACACCCATCACGGTGACCACAGAGTCCACATTGTGTTTGTGGCAAAATGGCATCTATTTGCTGAATGAAGGAAAGCGATGAATTCATGTGAATAAAACTTTAAAGAAAAATGAACAAAGGCTTGGTAAAAGCGAAGAATATTTTGCAATTTTAGCATGTTTTGTAGTGAAAATCTTTGCTCTAATTTGGCGCTAAAAATGCGCTAATTTAGATCAAAATATCGAATATGTTTTTGGTTAAAAACGCCAACAAATTGACATTTTATTTAGGGTTGATTAGAAATTATCATATTGAATTTAAATATTATTTGAAAAAACATTTGAAAAAAGGTTGTGGATTATATACAAAAGGGATTAAATACTTTGCGCCAAAATTTATCATTTTATTAAAAGGGTTGACCTTTTTTGTATCATTTTCTGCTGAGGAATGAGCGTTGAAATATAATAGCCTGAATGACTTTTTAAATTACGTTAAAGCACGTGATCCAAATCAACCAGAGTTTTTACAAGCTGTGGAAGAAGTTATGACCAGTTTGTGGCCATTTATTGAGAAAAACCCAGAGTATGTTGAGCACGGTTTGCTTGAACGTCTTGTTGAGCCAGAACGAGCGATTCAATTCCGTGTTTCATGGGTAGATGATAAGGGTCAAACTCAAGTTAACCGTGCTTTTCGTGTTCAATATAATTCTGCTATTGGTCCATTTAAAGGCGGCATGCGGTTTCACCCATCTGTAAATCTTTCTATTTTAAAGTTTTTAGGTTTTGAGCAGACGTTTAAAAATGCATTGACCACACTGCCTATGGGCGGTGGTAAAGGTGGTTCTGATTTCGATCCGAAAGGCAAGTCAGACGGCGAGATCATGCGTTTTTGCCAAGCATTAATCATCGAACTTTACCGTCACCTTGGTTCTAATACCGATATTCCAGCAGGGGATATTGGTGTGGGTGGTCGTGAAGTAGGTTACATGGCAGGTATGATGAAAAAGCTCAGTAATGACACTTCATGTGTATTTACGGGTAAAGGTTCATCATTCGGTGGTTCTTTGGCTCGCCCAGAAGCAACAGGTTTTGGTACAGTTTATTTTGCTGAAGAAATGCTAAAAACTCGCGGTGAAAGCTTTAAAGATAAAATTGTGGTGATTTCAGGTTCGGGTAATGTTGCGCAGTTTGCTGCAGAAAAAGCCATGTACTTAGGTGCGAAAGTGGTTTCATTGTCTGACTCAAATGGTACGGTACATGTAAAAAACGGCTTTACCAATGAGCTTCTTGCCGAAGTGATGGAACTTAAAAACGTAAAACGTGGACGTATTTCTGAATTTGCTTCAAAACACGGTTTTGAATATTTAGAAGGTCAACGCCCTTGGTCAATTCAGTGTGATATTGCATTGCCATGCGCAACTCAAAATGAATTAAATGAAGAAGATGCAGATGTACTGCTTGCCAATGGTGTAATCTGTGTTGCAGAAGGTGCCAATATGCCTTCAACACTAGAAGCTGTAGAAAAATTTGTAGAAGCAAAAATCCTTTATGCACCAGGTAAAGCGTCAAATGCAGGTGGTGTTGCCACTTCTGGTCTTGAAATGTCACAAAATTCGATTCGTTTGGGTTGGACATTTGAAGAAGTGGATGAGCGCCTACATGCAATTATGAAAGAAATTCATCGTAACTGTGTGAAATACGGTACTCAAGCTGATGGCACAGTGAACTATGTAAATGGTGCAAATATTGCTGGTTTTGTTAAAGTTGCCGATGCAATGTTAGCGCAAGGCGTGTTCTAATCTCAGTTTGATTTTGAACTTAAAACCGATGCTTTTGCATCGGTTTTTTATTTGAGTAATTTGAAAAACAGCAACAAGATTATTTGCTCGGAATGGTTTCAACAATTGAGTCGAGTTCATATTGGTATTGAGACTGATCAGCTGCAGGATTGGCAATTTCTGTGCGTTTGACCTTAATAATTTGAGTAGACTTTGAATTATGGGTAAAGCCGTCAATAGAGTCATAAAAATAACTCGCTTCTTTCTCAGTATAATTCTTTTGACCAGTTTCGCTCAAGGTTAATTCACGGACTAAAAGACAGGTTTGTGGTGCAACACCAGTACAAGGTCGAGTTTCAGGACTGACCTCTAAAAAAATAATTTGTGGTTGAGTTGCTGTATTTGAAACTTGGGTCTCTATAGATGCAGGCGTTGGAACTTTTTGAGTTGTGGATTCTTGGCTACATGCCATGACGAGCAAGGGTAAGAGTAGTGCAATGCTTAATTTGTGATTCATGATTTTACCTATATCGATCTTGCTGTATTAAAAATGAGCTTTGCTGCAATCACTATGGATTGCTTAAGTTTGTATTATTGAATGTTTATATTCACTGTTTTTTTTTAATTATTATGCAGTGTTGAATGTTCTGCATCGATTAAAATTGAGGCGCAAACCTTAAAATAGACATATTTTGATTATTTGGCTGGAAAAGCATAAAACTGATTTAAATCTAGGTGTTTATAAATAGTTAAACAAAGAAAAGCTGAAGTTCAACTTCAGCTTTTCTATACAATTATTTTACAGTTTCACGTTCGATAATCATGTCTTGTACATAAGCGTATTTAGACTGATCAGCAGCAGGGTTTTTAATCTCATAACGTTTTACACGAACCACTTGGCGCTCAGCAGGGCTATGAGTAAAGCCTTCGATTTGGTCATAGAAATATGTCCAATCTTTATCTAGTTGGGTTTTTACACCATTGTCAGCATATTTGATTTCGCGTACTTGTAAGCACTGCATTTTTCTTACACCAGCAGAACATTCTTTAGTTTCTGGGCTGATTTCTAAGAAAATTGTTTCACCTTGGCTTTGGTATTTAGTTTCAGGTGTCATTTTACCTGTAAATACAACTTTACCACCTGTCGCGTTTACCAAAGTAAGCGTTGGGCTTTCAGTGTTTGCTGTGTCGAGTACAAATGCTGTTTTATTTGATTGGAACAATGCCGCAGCAAAACTTTCTTGTTTCATTAATTCAGGAGAACACATCATATTGGTTGATGCGATATTGCCAGTAACCAATAAACCGTTTTCAACTTTTGCACTGGTCATTAGTTGGTTACAGCCAGTCGCAACACTTAAACGTTGGTCTGCAAAATTGAGTACGATGGGTTGTTTGGTATCTGCTGGTTGATAAGACCATTGATAAGCATTTAATGTTTGCTCTGCATTACCTTGTTGTTGTAATACTTTCACAGCGGTATCACCCAATTTTTGAATATCGCCAGATTGGCAAGCCGCTAGGGCTAAAGGAAGTACAGCTAATGCTAAATATTTGAATTTCATATTCTATTCACGTTTTAAAAAACTATGCATAGGATAAACCATGAAACACTAAAAGATATGGATACAATTTATTAATTCGGTTTCAATATGTATCCATATAACTAAAAGTTAAACAATAATTAACAAATTGTTATCATTTGTGCTGAATGATGATCAATTAAATCATTTAGTCAAAACGATAAATATCCATACCTAGCGCGCCCATTGAAAAACTACTGTGCACAATACTAAAGCGATGGCCTGTACCCATTGCAAAGAAAAGAGGCGCAAAGTGTTCAAGTGTTGGGTGGTTTTTCTGTAGATAAGGAATGCTATCCCATTCCAATACAGCATCATAATTACTATGGTTGAGTTTGCTCACCACATAATTTCTAAATGTAGATGCCCATTCAGGCACATTCTCATCTTTGCCGTTCCATGACAATTCTCTTAAATTGTGAGTGATGCTACCTGAACCAATCAATAAAATTTGTTTTTCACGGAGTGGGGCAAGTGCTTGACCAATTTGGTAGATTTGATCAGCATGCATATTCATCGGTAAAGAAATTTCAATGACTGGAATATCTGCCTCAGGGTACATATGTAATAAAGGCATCCATACGCCATGATCACGTGGTCGAGTACTATTTGCATGTGCAGGAAGATGTGCTTCGGCCAAGAGATGCAAAATTTCTTCCGCTAATTCAGGATTTCCTGGTGCGGGATAGCGAATCTCATACAGCGCTTGAGGAAAACCACGAAAGTCATGCCATGTTTCAGGGCGTACACCTGTATTGACTTCTAAAGCCTCACTTTCCCAATGGGCAGACATCACCACGATGGCTTGTGGTTTTGGTAAATTTAGACCAAGACGATGTAGTGCAGGACCGACTTGTTCAGGATCTAGCGCAAGCATGGGAGAGCCATGTGAAATGAATAAACCTGGGAGTGTTTGTAAGTTCATATCTTTGTGCCTAAATGATCATTAAATACAGCGTGAATTGCCCATTCTAGCTAAAATGTATGCTCTCAATAAGCCTTTTATTTCAACAGACTGTTTCATCAATACAACTTTTGCGCAATTACATGACTAGCCTGCACGATGATACGGATGATTATGGTTAATACTCATCGCACGATAAAGTTGTTCAATCAGCATAACCCGAACCAATGGATGGGGCAGAGTTAGTTTTGACAGTGACCAGTGCCAAGCAGCAGCTTTTCGCACGGCTTCAGAATGCCCATCTGGTCCGCCAATGGCCAGTGCAACATCATAACCCTCAAGCATCCAGCCTTTCATGGTTTCAGCCAGCTTTTCAGTACTAAATTCACGTCCGCCTACTTCAAGTGCAATCAATACTTCATTGTGTTTCAGTTGGCTGAGAATACTATCGCCCTCAATTTGGCGATATTTTAAAATATCTGCTTCGGAATCATTTTTGCCACGCTTTGCCATCGGGAGTTCAATAATTTGCGTCTGTACAAAAGGTTGGATTCTTTTGAAGTAATCCTCAAAACCAGTTAATACCCAAGCAGGCATTTTTTGACCAATGGTCAGAATACGGATTTTCATATTAACAATTTCTAACGTGGTAATTGCATCATTATAGCGTGATATTGGTTATTCTCAGGTGTACAACAAGAACTGAATGTCTAATTGCTGTTTTTTTAAATTATAGCTATACCAACACGCTTTTAAATTGGATTTATACATGCAAATAGCTTATCCAAATTTTTTAAATTTAAACTATCTTTTTATTATATTGCTCAGCTGTGGGCTTTCAACATGGAGTGTCGCAGCAGAACAACGCTATGATCAGCAAGCTGAACCTGATCGTTTAAACAGTTATTTACAACAAGTGATTCACCCCCAAGCGTTTCGAAATTATCAAAATATTCAAGAGCTCGATCGAGTTGCGGCATTCATTAAACAACAACTTGAACAGTTTGCGATTCCTTGTGAATACCAGCCTTATCAAGTCAAAGGCAAAACCTATCGAAATGTAATCTGTCACTTACAAATGGGTCATGCCAAAAAAGTGATTGTTGGTGCACATTATGATGTTTATGGGAATTTCAAAGGTGCTGATGATAATGCTTCTGGTGTGGTGGGGCTAATAGAGATTGCGCGAATTTTAGCAGCCAATAAGGCCAGTCTTAAACAGAATGTTGATTTTGTCTTTTATACATTGGAAGAACCTCCGTATTTCCGTACTGAACATATGGGGAGTTATATCCATGCACAATCCATTTTAAAACAAAAAGATCAAATTCAAGCGGTGTATATTTTGGAAATGATTGGATATTTTGACCATAAAAATGTTCAGGATTATCCATCGGGATTAGCTTTATTTTATCCCAAACATGGAAATTTTATTGGCGCAGTGAGTAATTTCACTTCACGTGGTTTGGGCGAAAAATATTGTGATGCCATGAAAGCGTTAAAACGCCTTGATTGTCAAAGATTGATAGCGCCATCATTTGTACAAGGCGTGGATTTCTCAGATCATTTGAATTATTGGCGCTTGGATATCCCTGCTATTATGATCACAGATACGGCTTTTTTTAGAAATAAGCATTATCATACCCAAGAGGATACTGTTGAAAAACTCAATTTAAATAAGATGGCAGAAGTCATCAATGGTGTGGTGTATACAGTTTTACAAGACTGATATTTTTCAATCAGGTTATGTCATTTGCTATTTTGATCAAAGGAGAGCTTATGCAATACGGTGCAATGCAATTGCTCTCGATGTGGATTAAGGATCGGAAAATACAGAATCAATCGGTACATACCTTAGATGCTTATTTCCGAGATGTATCCAACTTTATTGATTTTTGCTATGACAAGCAGATCGAGTTAAAACAAGTCGAAGCTGCTGATTTAAGAGAGTATGTAGCTTATCGTGTCGAAAAAGATCAGCTTTCGACCAGTAGTTTACAACGGCATTTAACTTCAATTCGTCAGTTTATGAAGTGGGCCAAACAAGGTGGTTATTTAGAAATCAATGCAGCGGATGATTTTCAGATAAAGCGGCAAGCTCGACCATTACCAGGGATGATTGATATTGAAACGGTCAATCAAATTATGGATCAGCCCGAACCTGAAAAGCCAATAGAAAAGCAGTTGTGGTTACGAGATAAGGCTATTCTGGAATTGCTCTATTCGAGTGGCTTGCGCTTGGCAGAAGTGCAAAGTTTAACCATACGAGATATTGATTTTACCCGTCATTTATTGCGTATCACGGGTAAGGGGAATAAAACTCGAATTGTACCTTTCGGCTCTAAAGCGAGAGAGAGTCTGATTGAATGGTTAAAAATCTATCGAATCTGGCAGGGGGAGTTTAGCCCTGAATCTTTGGTATTTATTACTCAACGCGGCACAAGTATTAGCCCACGTCAGATTGAAAATCGAGTCAAATACCAAGCACTACGTGCAGGGGTAAATGTTGATTTACACCCACATTTATTACGTCACTGCTTTGCCAGTCATATGTTATCCAATAGTGGAGATCTGCGTGCAGTGCAAGAAATGCTAGGACATAGCAATTTAACCACAACACAGATTTATACCCACGTCGATTTTGACCATCTGGCACAAGTCTATGATCAAGCGCATCCAAGAGCTGCTGCATCAAAAATAAAAAATTAATTTTGAATATAAGGCTTTATTAAGCGTTGACCTTTGTATTTTGTAGCGAATAGACCTGGTGAAAAGCACAGTTGGTTTTTTAATAAAATGCATAGTGCTTAAACACATTTAGCACAGAAAAAAGTCGAATAGATAATTGTTTTTAAAAATGCTCTCATGTATATCTAGGTTTGGTATTTATTCAATACATTTCTATTGATTCAATTTTGCAGAAAAATTAGGTCTTTCAATGATCCCTGAACTTGAACAAAAATATAAGCAACTGACTGACGCTCAAAAAGAAATTTTTAAGGGCTATGGCTTACGTCAAATTAAACATTTTGTAGAATTCAGCCTCCCCAAAATTGAGGCAACCTTACCGCAAGAAGGAAAAGTATTGGGTATAAATGCTGAGGGTAAAGTTCAAGCTGTAAATACCACAACCAATCAGACCTATTTATGGATATCAGACCAACAATGGCAAGCGGCAAAAACAGTGTCTAATCATATTGATTTAAAAGAAGACTTTATTGAGATTTGGCAAGTGCTGGAGCTCAAAAATCAAGATTTGATTGATTTAAGCCATATTCATCGTGATTTTTTAGAAGGCATGGCGAAATAGTTCAATACTCAAATTGAAAATCTTGTTTTTGAATTCGATAGAGCTTCTCTTCATGTAGTGGATGGTGCTCATCAAAATCAGGATGCAGAAAGTCATGAGAAAAGCTCATTCCAATTTTTTTCATGACATTTTGCGAAGCAATATTATGTTTAGATGTAAATGCAACAATCTCTTGAAAATTCAGTTCTTCAAATGCAAATCTTAAACAAGCTTGAGCTGCCTCAGTTGCATAGCCTTTATTCCAAAATTTTGGATCAAGCCGCCAGCCAATTTCTATACATGGTGAAAATTCAAATTTTGAGGGTTGTTGATGTAGTCCAACACACCCAATAAACTCTTGGGTTTCAATCAATTCAACTGCCCAAAGTCCCCAGCCTTTGATTTCGATTAAATATTTAATCTGATTTGCCAGTTCGTCACTTTGCTCACGATTTAAAATTTTGGGGAAAAATTGCATTACTTCAGGGTTTGCTGTGATTTTTGCAAAAGCATCGTAATCAGAAACTTGCCATTGTCGAAGTAAAAGACGATCTGTACATAATTCATAAATCATTTTTATTGAACATCCTGATCAAAGTACTGCTTAGATAGAAAAGGGCGATAATTTTTAACGTATTGCCTCAGTCACATTTAGTTCGATATGCAGATCTTTGTTTTACGATATAAAGTTTTGCATCACCAGAGATAACCCGCATATTGACCAGCGTTACAGCTTTGGATTTTGTATACAGTAAAGTACATGTTCAGCCAAAGCATGGTTTTTTTCTAAAGCGGGATGCATAAAGTTCTCGACATAATCCATACCAAGTCGTTGCATTACTTTTTCCGAAGCTTGATTCAGTACAGATGTGAAAGAAACAACCTGTTCTAAAGCTAATTTTTCAAATGCAAATGCTAAACATTGCTGAGCGGCTTCCGTCGCATAGCCCTGATGCCAATATTGTTGTGCAAATCGCCAACCAATTTCAACACAAGGAGAGAAAGTAAATTTTTCCGCTTGATTGGCTAGACCCACAAAACCGATAAATTGCTGATTTTCTTTTAACTCAACCGCCCAAAATCCCCAACCACATTCGGTAATTGAATTTTGAAATCGACCTGCCAAAAGGTCACTTTCATTTTTTGACAAGGTCGCTGGAAAATACCGCATAACGTCTGGATCAGCATTTAAATCTGCAAAAGCTTCAAAATCACGAGCTTGCCATTGTCTAAGGATAAGTCTGGGTGTTTCTAACTGAATGGGGGGATTGAATGTTTTCATATTCACCTAATAAGTTTTTTTTGAATTACAAATCTTCAAGAGGTAGCTGAAAGCTTTGTTTAATAATTTGACTTGGGACATCCGTTTTTACACTGGTAATACCATTCTTTTTGGTCAAATGTGTCGACTGAAATTTACGATAGCTTTCTAAATCAGGTACTACCACTTTTAACATCGCATCACATTCACCCAGAATAATATAACACTCCATGACCTGAGGCAGTTCTTTCATTGCTTCAATAAAGGTATCAATGGTTTCAGCATCTTGGCCTAACAACCAGATTCTTGAGAATAACATCAATTGAAAGCCAATTTTTTGTGGATCCACCACTGTTGTATAGTTTTGGATAACTTTGGCTTCTTCTAAGAGTCGAACTCGTCTTAGACATGATGAGGGCGAGAGCCCAATCTCACGAGCAAGATCATTATTTTGGATTCGACCATTGGCTTGTAAAGCACGAATGATATTTTTATCAATACGGTCTAGCTTAATTAGAATAGTCTTAGATGAAATTTTCATAAATTAGAATTTAATTTGAAAAATAATCATCATTATAGAATATTTGAAATCCTATTTTAAGCATTTTAAAAGATACTGTTTTCTTCTCTCAGTCAAACTTCAGAAAGGGAAAAGAGATGTCTGTATTTGTACTTTTTGCCTTAACGGTACTTCCGTTAATTTTCACACCAGGACCAGATATGTTATTTATCCTGTCACAAGTGATAGGTAAAGATGCGAAAGCAGGCATGATGGCGACAATCGGTATTTGTTCTGGCTATCTGGTTCATTCGATTCTGGTTGCGCTTGGCATTGCTGCAATTATTGTTTCATTCCCAGTATTGTTTGAGACGATTCGATATTTGGGGATCGCCTATTTATTGTATTTGGCATTTCATTTGATTAAATCAGTATTTAGCCAAAAGACATTACGTATTGAGCAGAAAGCAGTTTCAAATCCTATTCGCAAAGGCTTTGTTACGGCATTGTTGAATCCAAAGGGCATGTTGATCTATTTTGCGATTTTGCCACAATTCATCGATAAATCAGGTAACACCGTGTTTCAAGGCTTAGCCTTGTCAGCAATTTTTATTGCTTTGATATTCTTGGTGTATTGTGGTTTGAGCCTTTTGATTGCTCAATTGACCAAAGAGCAGCACATCAATGAACGTAAGCAAAAATGGATTGATGGTGGTTCAGGGACTTTGTTGACCATTGCAGCCGCATGGTTATTGGCAAATTAATCCAAGCAGAAACAAACGGGTGATTCTGAAAAGAAGCCCGTTTTTGTATATTTAGTATTTTGTTACAAGTTTAATGCCAAAAAGTTCACAAATTTAATCAATAAACATACTTAGAAAAATTGCTGAATCTGTCTAAAATGACAGAGTGTAGCAGTATCGATGAACGGATGGTGTCATCCCTTTGATTGATTGATAATTTATCTTAATTCTTTTGATTATTTATACAGAATCTATACAAATAATGTTATTTATCAATATATAAATATTGTCGAAATAGTAGCCTTACGTGTCTAAGTTAAAATATTTAGAAAAAATGTGAACTGTACGTTCAAGCTTTTTTATGACTTTTTACAGCAGTTTTGCGAATTGTGACTTGACCGAAATGCCAATCACATTGCAAGATAGGACACCTAAATAATTTTAAATGAAGCGTTATTATAACTCTTCTTAACATTTACTTTTGCTAAAACAGCCGAGGATTACATGAAGGCTCTTGTTGCTGTAAAACGTGTGGTTGATGCCAACGTTAAAGTTCGCGTTAAACCGGACAATAGTGGGGTAGACCTTACTAACGTTAAAATGTCAATTAACCCATTCGATGAAATCGCAGTTGAAGAAGCGGTTCGCTTAAAAGAAAAAGGAACAGTTTCAGAAATCGTTGTTGTTTCTATTGGACCAAAAGAAGCGCAAGAACAAATTCGTTCTGCTATGGCGCTTGGTGCAGACCGCGGTATTTTAGTTGAGGCTGATGACAGTCAACTTGGCGCTTTAGAAGTTGCTAAAATCCTAAAAGCTGTTGTTGAACAAGAACAACCACAACTTGTGCTTTTAGGTAAGCAAGCAATTGATGATGACTCTAACCAAGTTGGTCAAATGTTGGGGGCTTTACTTGGCGCTGGTCAAGGTACATTTGCTTCTGTAGTAACTGTAAATGGCGATAAAGTTCAAGTAACTCGTGAAGTTGATGGTGGTTTACAAACTGTTGAGTTAAATACTCCAGCGATCATCACCACTGACTTACGTTTGAATGAGCCACGTTATGCTGCGCTTCCAAACATTATGAAAGCACGTAAAAAGCCACTTGATACGAAAACTCCTGCAGATTTCGGTGTTACAGCAACTTCTAAACTTAAAACAGTTAAAGTTGAACCACCTGCAGAGCGTAAAGCTGGTGTACAAGTGAAGTCTGTAGACGAGCTTGTTGAAAAACTTAAAAATGAAGCGAAAGTGATCTAATACAGAAGGATAAAATCATGAGTATTTTAGTTATCGCTGAGCACGACAATAAGACACTTAACGGTGCAACTTTAAACGTTGTTGCTGCGGCTCAAAAAATCGGTGGTGATATCACTGTATTGGTTGCAGGTTCTGGTGCTCAAGCAGTTGCAGATGCTGCTGCGAAAGTTGCTGGTGTAAGCAAAGTTTTGCTTGCTGATGATGCAGCTTATGCAAACCAATTGGCTGAAAACGTAGCGAAACTTGTTGCTGAATTAGGTAAAGGTTATTCACATATCCTTGCTGCTTCAACAACTACAGGTAAGAACATCTTGCCACGCGCTGCTGCACTTTTAGACTCAAGCATGATCACTGACATCATTGCTGTAGATGGTCCTAAAACTTTCAAACGTCCAATTTATGCAGGTAATGCAATTGCTACAGTTCAATCTGACGAAGCAATTGTTCTTGCAACTGTACGTGGTACAGCTTTTGATCCTGTTGCTGCTGAAGGCGGTTCTGCTGCAGTTGAATCAGCGGCTTCTACAGGTGATGCAGGTATTTCTAAGTTCATTTCTGAAGAAATTGTGAAATCAGAACGTCCTGAATTAACTGCTGCGCGTATCGTTGTATCGGGTGGTCGTGGTGTTGGTTCTGGTGAGAACTATCATAAAGTACTTGATCCTCTTGCTGACAAGCTTAGTGCTGCTCAAGGTGCTTCACGTGCTGCGGTTGATGCTGGCTTCGTTCCTAACGATATGCAAGTTGGTCAAACTGGTAAAATCGTTGCGCCTGATCTCTACATCGCTGTAGGTATTTCTGGTGCGATCCAGCATTTGGCAGGTATGAAAGATTCTAAAGTGATTGTTGCAATCAACAAAGATGAAGAAGCACCAATCAATGCTGTAGCTGACTACTGGTTAGTTGGTGATTTGAATACTGTTGTTCCAGAATTAGTTTCTAAACTTTAATTCTCGAATTAAGTTTCAAAAAAACGCGCTTAGGATTTCCTAAGTGCGTTTTTTTATTTTAGAAATTTATTGAATAAATAGATGGATGGTGTGCACGGATAAATAAAGTCGTGATGGTGGGTTATTCTCTATTCGAATAAAGAAACTCTGAGTAGCTTCTCTCATCAGTCCTTTTTATAGTCTAAATCAACTTAAAAGTTCCTTTATTGTCATTTTTTCTCATAGGGATAAGGAACCCTGCAAAACTCATATGATTCGCGCTATATGATCTTTTCTTGATTTATAAAAGTGGTTTTAAACATAAGCTGTCATAAAATAAAACAGTGATCAAAAATGCTATTTTCATTTTTTCTGATCTTAATTTTTATGTTTAAGATGCTGTATCTTGAGTGATTATTTTATCAATAAGTAATTGATGTAGGGAGATCAATGCTTTGGCTAAAAGAACAAGAGAGAATCAGTGGATAAATACCTTGAAGTCCAATTTTAAACCCGATAAGATCAAAGCATAAACACAATTAAATTTTCAATCGTATACTGGCGACATACAGAAAATTCCAGTGTAAATCAGCTATTACAGATACAACATCGCATTTAATCCTGTAGTGGCTTTTGACCATTTTTTTAATTCTATACTTATTGGCGCGTTAGACTGGCTGATTCTGTCGTTTTAGACGCTGCGCTTTTCCATTACTGCTCAATTCCATATCATCTCACCTAGAATAGCTATAAATATGAAGTGTCCCAAATGTTACGCTGAGAATATCAATGAAGCCATGAAATGTGGTGTTTGTGGTACTCGTTTAAAACATGTTAAACAGACCAACGATTTGACAGGCAATAGCAATGTTGAATTTTCTGTACGCCGTGAAAATAAGCAAGGACAGTCAAATCCCACGCATAATATAAAACCTCGTCAGACTCCGCCGAACAATGAAACAGAAAGCAATCAGCATACATCTGTAGGTGATAAGGCGAGTGCGTTACTTGAATCATGGCAGCAGAAAGTCGTAAATACACAAAGAGAGTCTCAAAATCAGCCTAAAAAGAAAAATTTTAAAATTGTCTGGATACTTTTAGCCGTATTTATGTTTGGTCCCGCAGTGCTTGGGGTTATTTCAAGTGTGGTTATCCCTATTGTGATGTCTGTAATTGGGTCATCCAATCAAGATGACGCTGCGACAACAGATGAAGCACTACCTGCAAGTGAAGAGGTGGTGTCTAACGAATACCAAGCACGTTATTTTGATATGCAAGCTTATCAAGCGCGTTTAGTACAGTATTATGACGCCAAGCATCGTTTTGCGACGAGCCTAAAAGATATTGAAAAGTTTGAACAGACCCAGTTTAGTGATTTTATTTTTGATCAAATTGAAATCACACAGCAAGGGATTTTAGTGGGTAAATTCACTGATGCGCCTGCAAGCCGAATATATATGGTTCCACAGCTTGAAAATAATCAAATTCGTGATTGGCAGTGTTATCGCGTAGCAATCAGTGATGATTTGCTGCAACACTGTGAATTGCTTCAGGCAGATCCATATAAATTATAGAAATTTACAACACTCTATATTTGGATGTGTTTAGATTTTTCTGATCAGTGGGGTTGGACTCCGTATTGCTTTGCTCATATTTTTTGCCATATCGGATTTTATATGGCAATTTTCAAGTTTGAGTTGTTTTAATCGATCCGAAATAAAACTGTTTGATGTGATTTATTTTTTACTGATAAACATCGCAAAAAAAGTGAATGAAGCACGCCATTGAGTATGATTAGATAGATAAAAACAGGTCAGGTTTTGAGATAAAAATACCCATTCATTTATAAATTTAGCGATGCTTGATTGACCGCCTAATCAGGTGGTTTTTTATTGTCAATAAATCGTTAAAATTGTTTAAAAATACTACAAAAAATCATGATTATAGTGTGGTCGGATAGGCACAAAATCGCTTGGTTTTATGCTATACTGTGCGACTGAATTTTAGATTTTGGCTCAACGTTTTTTGAGCTAAATTTTGACTAGCTAGATTATATAAATGAGCAGTTGCTGCTTGCACTGTTTGTAATAAGGAGTATGCATGAGCGTATCGGAAATTAGACCGATTGCCATTGAGGATGAACTAAAAAGCTCATATCTCGATTATGCCATGAGTGTTATTGTATCTCGTGCATTACCAGACGTGAGAGATGGTTTAAAACCTGTTCATCGTCGTGTGCTGTTCGCTATGCACGAGTTAGGCAACGACTATAACAAAGCCTATAAAAAATCTGCGCGTGTTGTTGGTGACGTAATCGGTAAATATCACCCACATGGTGATTCAGCTGTTTATGAAACAATTGTTCGTATGGCTCAAGATTTTAGCCTACGTTATCAATTGGTTGATGGTCAGGGTAACTTTGGTTCTGTCGATGGTGACAGCGCAGCAGCAATGCGTTATACCGAAGTCCGTATGCGTAAGCTCACCCATGAAATGTTGGCTGACTTAGAAAAAGATACAGTCGAGTGGGAAGATAACTACGATGGCTCTGAGCGTATTCCTCAGGTTATGCCAACACGTATTCCTAACTTATTGATCAATGGTGTGACAGGTATTGCTGTCGGTATGGCGACCAACATGGCGCCACACAACATGACAGAAGTCGTTAATGCATGTTTGGCTTATGCAAATAATCCGAACATCTCAATTGAAGGATTGATGGAATATATTTCTGGTCCAGATTTCCCTACAGGCGGCATTATCTATGGTAAATCAGGAATTGTAGATGCTTACCGTACAGGTAAAGGTCGTTTACATATTCGTGGTAAATACCATTTTGAAGAAGACCAAAAAACTGGTCGTACGACGATTGTTTTCACTGAAATTCCTTATCAGGTCAATAAAGCAAGAACCATTGAACGTATTGCTGAATTGGTAAAAGAGAAAAAACTTGAAGGTATTTCAGAACTTCGAGACGAATCTGATAAAGACGGGATGCGTATTGCAATTGACTTAAAGCGTGGCGAAAACGCTGAAGTTATTGTCAATAACTTATTTTTAAATACTCAACTTGAAAATTCATTCAGTATCAACATGGTTTGCCTAGACAATGGCCAACCTAAACTGATGAATTTAAAAGACATCATTGCGGCATTTATTCGTCACCGTCAAGAAGTGGTGACACGCCGTACCATGTTTGAATTACGTAAAGCGCGTGAGCGTGGTCATATCTTAGAAGGTTTGACTGTTGCTTTAGCCAATATTGATGAAATCATCGAAACCATTAAGACTTCTGCGAATCCAGCTGAAGCACGCGAGCGTTTACTTGCTGGCGAATGGGCGGGTGGAAATGTTGTTGCATTGCTAGAAAAAGCAGGCGCGATTTCAGTTCGTCCGGATGAGATCGAAGGTGAAGATCCAAGTCGTCCATTTGGTTTGGATGGTCAGCTTTATCGTTTATCTCCAGCTCAGGTTGGTGCAATTTTAGAATTACGTTTACATCGTTTAACCGGTCTTGAACAAGATAAGTTACAAGCTGAATATTCTGAAATTTTAGCTCAAATTGCTGAACTTACAGCAATTTTAAATGACTTCAATCTTTTGATGAATGTGATTCGTGAAGAACTTGCATTGGTTCTTCAACAGTATGGCGATGCACGTAAAACGGACATTGTTGAATCACGTATTGATTTTTCTCGTGAAGATTTAATCCCAGAAGAGCAAGTTGTTTTAACTGTTTCAAAAACAGGTTATGCAAAAACTCAACCATTGTCTGATTATGCTGCACAGCGCCGTGGTGGACGTGGTAAATCTGCAACTTCGATGAAAGAAGATGATTATATTCAACATTTAATCGTGACATCGAACCATGCAACTGTATTGTGCTTTACCAATGTAGGTAAAGTTTATCGCTTAAGAGTATTTGAAGTACCTCAAGCGTCACGCGGTGCAAAAGGCCGCCCAATGGTGAACTTATTACCACTGGATGCAGAAGAGACCATTACAGCGATTCTTCCTGTAATTGATGCTCCGAAGAAATTTACCGAGCGTTTAACTGAGTTTAGAACTTTTGTCCGTGCCAACGTTGCTCAACTGCGTGAAAACACAATTATCGACTCACATTATGAAGCACTAAAAGCTGCGTTTGCAGAGCTTGGTGAAAATCCAGATGACTTATCAGATGCTTTACGTAAGCAACTCAAAGAAATTGGTATTGAGCTTTCTGCTTCTGATCTTGATGATGAATTAATTGCTGAATTTGCTGAACGTGTAGAAAGTGTGCGTAAAAACTTCTATGTATTTATGGCAACAGCATCAGGTACAGTAAAACGTGTTGAATTAGAGCAGTTTGGTAATGTTCGTTCAAATGGTTTACGTGCGATTGAGTTGAAAGAAGAAGATACTTTAATTGGTGTTGCAATTACTGATGGTGAACAGCAAATCATGTTGTTCTCAAATGAAGGTAAAGCAATCCGTTTCTCTGAAACTGATGCTCGTGTGATGGGTCGTACTGCGAAAGGTGTTCGTGGTATGCGTGTGGCATTGGCTGCGGCACAAACAGAAGAAGATGTTGAAGTTGATGTAGATTCAGATGATGAAGATACTGCAGATTCAAATACCAATGTGGTTAGCCGAATCGTTTCGTTAGTTGTTGTACCAGAAACTGGCGAAGTATTATGTGCTTCTGCAAATGGTTATGGTAAACGTACGCCAGTAGATGACTTCCCAACCAAAAAACGTGGTGGTAAAGGTGTTATTGCTATTAAAACATCTGAACGTAATGGTGAGTTAGTTGGTGCTGTTGCCATCGATGAATCTAAAGAATTGATGTTGATTTCTGATGGTGGAACGCTGGTTCGTACCCGTGCTTCTGAAGTAGCGAGAACAGGTCGTAATGCCCAAGGTGTCCGTTTGATCCGCCTAGGTAATGAAGAAGTCTTGGTCGGTGTGGTTGCGGTTGAAGCTGTCGAAGCTGATGATGAGATTATCGATCAGTTAGATGCGATCGAAGGCGAGACTGCTTTAGAGTCAGAGAGTTTAATTGATTCTGAAAAATTAGTTGATGATGAAACTGTTATGGATGAAGGTGAAACTGAGTCTGATAATACTGAATCTGACGAGTAATTTTTAGGGAAATAAGAAGAGCGCTTAGGCGCTCTTCTTTTTGTATTCTGATCAAGCTTATAAAATCTACAGTTCTGATTAAATCTTATGAATTGAGCTAACTATACACAGTTTTTTTCTAACGAAAACCAAATAAAAAATAAATAAAAGTAAATGCGAACAAAGCTATAATCGAGTTTTTGAACATAAAATAAATGCTTAAATTGATCTACTACGTTCCAGAATCACACCTTGAAGCAACCAAACTTGCAATTTTTCAAGCAGGAGCGGGTGGTATTGGTGATTATGAACATTGCGCTTGGCAAGTGTTAGGAACAGGGCAATTTAAACCGTTAAGCGGTGCAAAGCCTTTTATTGGTGAGTTAGATCATTTAGAGCAATTGCCTGAATGGCGAGTGGAAACCATCGTTCCTGAACACAAGGCCAAACAAGTGGCAATCGCTTTAAAAGCAAGTCATCCATATGAAGAACCTGCTTTTGAGTTTATTCAAATGATTGATATTGAATAATAGTTTAAAAATCTCAACCCTCTTCTGAACAAAAAGGGGGTATTGATTAGCTAAAATTAAACTTTTTGAATAAACAAATCACGATCAAAACGGTATTGTGGGAAGAATACGCCATCTTCAGCACGTTCACCGGCACTAATCACCATGACTGGAAATTCTTTATCACCTAGATTAAGGATCTTGCGAACTAAGGGTTCATCAAAACCTTCCATCATGCAACTGTCAAAACCGTAAGCACGTAAAGCCAATACCAAGTTTTCACAAGCCAAGGCTGTCGTTTTACTTGCCCAAAGCTTTGCATCAGCTGGGTTAAACGCAGTCACAGGGAGTTGTTTATCTAAAGTGCGTGCAACTTTAAAAGCCACTTTTTTAAAGTTACCTAAAGCATTCAGATAACCTGTTTTATAGTTATATGCGATAAATTTATAATATTGTTTTACTGCTCTTGGCGCTTCAGGCATTGGGAAATGGGTTAAATTGTTTTTTGCCATTTCATCAATACGGTCAATACGTGCCACACATACAATCAGTTCTGCTGCTGTTTTTGCTGATAATTGGCTTAAACAAGCTTTGACTAATTTATTCTTTTTCGCTTGAGACTGAACCACATAGAACGTCCAAGGCTGTAGATTTGATGAGTTTGGTGCCAATAAAGCTAAATCTAAACAAGCATCTAAAACATCGGCAGGAATTTGCTTTTCAGTGTATTTACGTACTGAGCGACGACTTTCTATGACTTTACGGAAATTTTCAATATCGATATCTTGTGGAGCGGGTTCGTAATAGCGCTTCTTGGTCGTTGTATCTTGTGACATGATCTTACCCATAATTAAATGAACTGTTTTATTGGATGCAAAATGAGCAAAGCCACTGAATAATAGTCATGCAGTGGCTTTGGTCAGATTCACTCAATTAATTAAATTGAGAGAAGTTTGGCTTACGCTTTTGCATAAATGCAGCAACGGCTTCAGCCATTTCAGGTGATTTAACACGTTGCATAAAGATCACCGCTTCATCATCCACGCATTGAATAATCTCTTCAAGATTATGTTTCATTAACGCTTTGGTTTGCTTGATTGAAGCCAATGGAAGTGCTGCAAGAGTTTGTGCTTGATGCAAAGCGTGTCCATATACATCGTCTTCAATACTATTGATTAAGCCAGCATTGAGTGCTTTTTCACTGTTAAATTTTTGCGCAGTTAACAGCAATTCAGCCGCTTTATGATATCCCGCTTGTTGAATCAACAGTTTACTTGAAGCACCTTCTGGAGAAAGTCCTAAGCTGACAAATGGAATTTGGAATAGGGCAGTATTGTCTGCATAAACGAGGTCAGCATGTAAAAGTACTGTTACTCCGATCCCAATCGCTACACCACGGACTGCACAGATCAATGGTTTAGATAAACGTGCAGCAGATTTTAATAATACAAATGGAGGACCATCGCCTTCTTTACCTTCAAGTGGTTGTTGAATGAAAGCCATAAAGTCTTTCATATCATTACCCGCACTAAAGTCAGCATCTGCACCACGTAAGATCACCACACGAACATCACGCTCTTGATCAGCTTCATCTAAGGCTTTTGCAATCCATAGATACAATTCACCATACAGTGCATTTTTTGCTTCTGGTCGATTAATTGCTAAAGTCAGTACACCATTCTCTAAATTTGCGTTTAAATGTTGATGTGGCTGTTGAATACAACTAAGTGTCATCGTACTATCCTTGCTTTAAAATTTAATTGGATTTTATGCCCTCATTATGTCGCATATTTGAAATTCTGTTGCAACTGATGAGTTCATAAAAAATTACTTTTATGACTTATAAATTTGATTATCTTGTTTATATTGGACGTTTTCAGCCCTTTCATCTCGCGCATATGCAAACCATTAAAATTGCATTACAACAAAGCCAATATGTAATTTTGGCCTTGGGTTCTGCGCAAAATGAACGGAATACTAAAAATCCTTTTCTGGCATCAGAACGGGAACAAATGATTTTGTCTAATTTTTCTGAAGCGGATCAAAAACGAATCAAATTTGTACATGTTATTGATGTTTATAACGATACTAAATGGGTGGAACTGGTTAAGTCCTTGGTTAATGCTACTGTTCTAGAGACCGATAAGATTGGTTTAATTGGTCACTTTAAAGATGATTCATCTTATTACTTAAAACTATTTCCAGAATGGCAAATGGTTGAGTTGGATAGTTTAGTCGGCTCTATCTCTGCGACCCCGCTACGTGAAGCGTATTATCGTGGTGAAATTTATCAGGTCGAGTTTCCTTTGGGCACAGCTGAGTTTTTAGAGAAATTTCAAAAAACGGAAATTTACCAACAATTAAAGTACAAATACCAAACGCAAGACAAATCAAATCTTTAATGTTTTTTGTGTGCATTGCAATACACTGAATAGAAATATATAGAATATGAATGGAGTATTGCATGCAGTTTAAATCAGTCGCTATAAACGGGGCTTTATTGGGTAGCTTCGTTATTTCGATTTCAAGCTATGCAGCGTCTTGGACATTGACCCCCAATAGTGATGTTGGATTTCATATCGACTCATTGGGTATGAACATTGTCAAAGGGCAGTTTAAACGTGTTCAATCTTCTCTTAACTTTGATACGAGCACTCCGCAAAAGGCATCTACTGAATTTGTGATGGATGTAAATAGCCTAAGCATTAATAAATCTTCCTTGAAAAACATGATTATGGGTGAAGACTTATTTTACGCTGCTAAATATCCTTCCGCTTCTTTTAAAAGTACGGCATTTAAACCGCTTGCTAATAATAAATATCTAATTTCAGGTAATTTAACCTTGCGTAATGTCACTAAGCCTGTAACTTTTAATGCGACAATTAAACCCAATGTAAATAATTCAAAATTGCTGGATTTTAGTTCTACTACAGTCATAAAGCGTAGTGATTTCGGAATGAAAAAAGCTGTGGGTGGCGTTGGAGAAAAAGTGAATATCCAAGTGTCTGGGCAGTGGAAAGCACAATAGAAAATATCAGACCTAGAAAAGATCAAAGATAGAAAAGACCAGGGTGCGTTATTTTTTTAATCTCATCGTTATTTCGAGCCTGTTTTTTAAGTCTAATATTTTAGATGTTCAATTAAAAAATCAATGAATAAGCGGATGTGTCGTTGTTCATATTTATTTTTAGGATAAAGCAGGGAAAATTGTCGTTGAGTACCTGAATATTGTTGTAGGACTTCGACCAGCTTTCCTTGTTTTAAATCATTTTCAATAATAAAACGACAGGTTTGCAATAGGCCACCACCATGTTGAGCTAAGGTAATGGTCGCTAAAATATCTTCACTGCAATTCAAGTGTCCTTGGGTTTGAATCTCTACAACTTCATTTTCAATGAGCATAGACCAAGGCACTTCTTTTCCTGTGCTAGGTAAGATAAATTGAATACATTGATGATGCTGTAAATCGGCAATCTCAGTAGGTGTGCCATGTTTCTTTAAGTATTCAGGAGAGGCGACAATCAGCAAGTCGGCTTTTTCTAAACAACGAGCAATTAAATTGGATTCAGGCACATTACGCCCCCGAATTGCAAGATCAAAACCTTCCGTAATGAAATCTACATTTTTATTGGTGAGCTGTATATCCAAGTTAATTTCTGGGTAAAGCTGCTGAAATTTAGGTAAGAGAGGTAGAACTCTAAAGTGACCAAAAGGTGTTGGTAAACTCATCCGAATTGTTCCAGAAGGTTGAGCTGATTTATTTTTTAATCTTAATTCAACCTCAGCAATTTGTTTGATTGCCTGCTGACATTCTAAGAAATATTCCTCACCCGCTTGGGTTAAACGAACATTGCGTGTTGTTCGATTAAACAATTGAATTCCTAAGCGACCTTCTAAACGAGCAATTGATCGACTTACCGCTGCGGGTGTTAAACCAGCTTGATAGGCAGCCTTGGAAAAACTTCGCTGTTCTGCAACGAGACAAAATATTTCAACACTACTCAACATTGTTCGTTTTAATGTTGTGTTCATTATATACACCATGTAATAACTGAATTGATATTGTGAGTATTTATTGTTCATGATGTTAAGAATAGCATGAAGTTAAAGCAACTTAAGGAATAAGCAGATGCAACTTTTTTACACAGCGGGTGCATGTTCACTTGCCCCTCATATCGTATTACAAGAAATTAACCAAGACTTTAATTTAGTGAATGTTTCTTTTAAAAATCACCAAACGGAACAAGGTCAGGATTTTTTGAAAATTAACCCGAAAGGTCAAGTGCCATTTTTAATCAGTGATGATGGCTTGCATTTGAGTGAGGGTGCGATCATTAGCCAGTATTTGGCTGAGACTGCTAAACGTAGTGATTTATTACCTACATTTGGCGATTTAAAGCGCTATAAAGTATTGGAGTGGATGAACTACATTAGTTCGGAATTACATAAATCGTATGCACCATTTTTTCAAAAAGGGTTTGATGATACGAGTAAAAATATTTTCAAAGAGAAATTATTAAAACAATACACATGGGTAGATGAGCAAATTCATGATTCAGAAAATCTGTTGGGGCAAGGATTTACCATTGCAGAGATTTACTTATTTGTTGTGACTCGTTGGGCAACATTTATCAATTTGGACTTAAGTCATTTGAAATCTTTACAAGCTTTTATGGAGCAAATGCAACAACATCCATCTGTACAAAAAGCAATGAAAGCTGAAGGTCTTCTTTAGGAGAAACATCCATGCCATATATTCTAATTCAAGTGACAGATGAAGGGGTGACTCAAGCGCAAAAGAAGCAATTGATTCAAGGTGCAACTGAGTTGTTGGTGAATGTGTTGAATAAGGATCCTGCAAAAACATTTGTAGTGATTGATGAAATGCATACCGACAATTGGGGGGTGGCAGGGCAAACTGTAACAGATATACGCCAAAAATCATAAAGACAATGGAGAGTATATTATGGCTAAAACATTAGAGGATATACAGCAACTTATTCAATTGTATTTTGACGGTTTATACAACTGTGATATTGCTAAATTGCAGCAAATTTTTCACGCTAAAGCATGTTATGTTTCTGCAGTTGAAGAGCCACTGGTTATTTTAACGATGTCTGAATATTTTGCTATTGTTGAAAAGCGCATTTCTCCTTCATCTTTAAAGCAAGTAAGAAAAGATAAAATTTGTTCCATTCAAATACTGAGTGAAACTACCGCAGTTGTAAGCTTGGAATGTGTCATTGAACCAAAGTATTTTTATGATGTTTTAACATTGGTTTTTAGTGAAAATCGCTGGTGGATTATTTCTAAAGTTTTTCATTATAAATTATTAAAATAAGATACTTTAATTTGGGTCAAGTCGTAGCTGCTATAAAGCTTAATCCAAAATAGATTGAGTATTACTAATTAAATCCAATGTGAGTTTTTCCAGTTGTTTAGATTGTTGTTTCCAATGATGCCAATATAGATGTAAATCAGTTCTTGCTTTGGGCATGATTTCAAGTAATTGTCCTGTTGCTAATTCTTTTTGAATTTGCATTTTAGGCACCATGCCATAACCTAAATCGAGCAAAATTGCATCCACAAAAGATGTTGCAGAAGGAATAAAGTGGCATGGATAACTGTTTGGCATTAAGCCAAAAACGTGTTGTAAAACTTCGGCATGTACATGGTCTTTATCATTAAAAATAACAGCAGGGATATGCCGTAACGTTTCACGTTGAATGCCATGCTGAAAGTAAGTGTGGATAAAATTCGGTGTAGCAACCATCCTATAAGTCATTTTACCTAAATGAATCGCCTCACAGCCTTTCATTGGTTTCGATTCGGTCGAGATACAGGCATTGACCAATCCCGCTTCAAGAAGGTGATGGGTTTGGGTTTGATCATCAATTTTTAAGTCTATAACAATTTTTTCTGTGAGTAAGGTGTGTTGAATTGTGGGTAATAGCCACGTCACCAATGAATCGGCATTAGCCGCGATATTTAATTTAAAAAATTGTGATTGTGAGCTTTGCCCTTGAAGATTCTGAATTAAATTTTGTTCCATCAATCGATGATGTTGCAGGAAAAGTAACACTTCCTGACCTGCTTGAGTGACTTTACATGGTCTTTCTCGAATGATCAGCACTTGCCCAAGTTGTTTTTCCAAAGTTTGCAAACGTAGTGTTACCGCTGATGCTGTTATATTTAAACGAATAGCAGCTTGCTCAAAGCTACCTGTTTCGGCAACCGCTAGAAAAGCTTCACTATGCTTACTTTGTAACATGCTGATCCTCTAAAAAAATGGGCGTTTTTTATATAAAGATATAAGTTATTTTAAAAATGTCACATCATGATTAACTAAGAAAAACTTAGCTAAGATGATATTTATTTATAAATACTCATTTAAAGAGATAAGTTTGGATAATAGCATAGTTCATTCAAAACTTTAAAAGTGTAGTTTTAAAATGTTGCAAAGTTATATGCAGGGGTTGGCTGTTGGGTTTAGCCTGATTATTGCAATTGGCGCTCAAAATGCGTTTGTACTCAAACAAGGTTTAAAGAAGCAACATGTATTTTGGGTTTGTGTGGTCTGTGCCGCATCTGACTCGATTTTAATTTTATTAGGTGTACTTGGATTTTCAAAAGTCATTCAAACGCATCCAGAGTTTGTCGATTGGGCAAAATATTTTGGAGCAACGTTTTTATTGGTCTATGGGGCGCAACATTTTCTACAAGCTTTTAGAACATCGACAGGTTTAAAACCGAGTGAAAAAAATGAATCCAAGCTGATGAAAATGCTTCTGATTTGTTTAGCTTTAACTTGGCTTAATCCACATGTTTATTTGGATACAGTGGTTTTAATTGGTTCTATATCGACAAAGTTTGAAACTACCGCACTTTATTTTGCGATTGGTGCAGTAACAGCATCGTGGTTATTCTTCTTTAGCTTAGGTTTTGGTGCACGCTTTTTACTCCCGGTTTTTCAAAATCAACGCGCATGGCAAATATTAGATTTTATTATTGCATTGGTTATGTGGGGAATTGCAATCTCTTTGCTGCTTTGATTGGTATTGTTGGATCAAGTCAGAGTAATGATCTTTTTATGAGGAAAGAGGGAACAATCTATATCGGGCTTGAGGATGTTCTCAATAAGAAGATTTAAAGTCCCTGACTCGTTTAAAGTCATGTTAACTTTAGAGCGAGTAGGGACTTTTGCAGTTAAGCTTTTTGTAGTGCTTTTAAGTGTTCTAAAACTTGTTCAGCATGTCCAGCCGCTTTAACTTTACGATACTCTTTAACCAGTTTGCCTTGATGATAAATAAATGTTGAGCGCTCAATCCCCATCACTTGTTTACCATACATATTTTTTTCTTTAATCACATCAAAGTGTTTACATAATACTTCTTCTTTGTCACTGATCAGATTAATGGTCAATGCTTGCTTCTCCGTAAAGTTTTGATGTGCTTTTACAGAGTCACGAGATACACCAATGATGGTGGTATTTAAAGCATCAAATTGATCTTTTATACAAGAGAAACCAACCGCTTGAGTGGTACAGCCAGGTGTAGAATCTTTTGGATAAAAATATAAAACTAACCAATCTGTAGAGAGCTCGGTGAGGTTGATTTCACCCGTAGTCGTTGGGAATTTCTGATTTGGAAGTTGTATTTGTTCAGTCATTGTTTGTCCTTAAATGCTGTTGTGTTTAAGTTCAAGTGCTAAAAAGGCATAATTTTCATGATAGAGAATATCACCTTTATTCAGTAAAAGCGGCTTTTTAAAAATTGGACCATCTATCAGTGTGGTATGAAATTCACCAGCTTCACCACATGGATCAATCCCACGTTCGATTAATTCATCCACAAAATCAGCTGTTAAAACTCTACCCAAATCTTCAACCCGCATACCGAGGTTTAAATTAATCGTCACAATGATGCTGACAAAACCCAGTTGAATAAATTCACCTACAATGTCGAGCCGTGGTTTTTGCCATAATGGCATGCATAACTGTAATTGGCTTTGCTCACAGACAGATTGGTTCCATTGCGCATGTCCAATCAGATCAATATCACCGGTAACAAGTGCTTCTGCACCCAACTGTTTGGCTTGATTGAGAAGATTTACAAATTGATGTTCATAGTCATTCCACGTGGCTGATGCTTTAAGTATAGGTAAACCAATCAGCTCTGCTTGGGCATCAATGATATCAAGTGGCATGGCATGAGAACGAGATCTTTGTCCGTGTTCTTCTAACATGACAATGAGAGCTACGGCTTGCCCACTTTGCAAAGCGTGATATAAAGCCAGGCTACTATCTTTCCCGCCACTATATGAAGCAACAAATTTTTGTTGCTGTATCACAGTATTCCATTGGTCCTGCATATGGTTTTGTATCATCCAATTGTAAAAAGAGCCTGCATGGGCAGGCTCTTTGCAATGAGAAGAAATTATTTCTTCGCTTGTGCAGCTTTCATTGCTTCTTCAGTTAAGGTTTTTAATTTACCTGTTAACTGAGGACCAAAACATGTTTGAAGGTCTTGGTTATTTTTTTGAACGAAAGCAAGTGTTGCTGGGCTTTTCTTTTGGTTAATGGCACTTTGGATTTGCCATTTTTGATCGTTGGTTAACTTACCATCAGATTCAACAGCACAGCTACAGTATTTGCTTACTTCAGCAGACGTTAATTTACCACCTTTAGCTGTTTCTGTTTTACACACGCCAATAAGTGCAGATTTAACATTTGCGCTTTTATAGGCTTGTTGAACTGCATTTGATTCAGCAGCAAAAGCCGTAGATCCCATTAAAGCCGAAGCTGAAAATAAAGCAGAAAGAATAAGACTTGATTTTAAATTTTTCATAAACAGTACCTTGTTATTGCGGTATATAACGTGTTGGGTCTGCAATACCTGCATCCTTAAAACCTTCTTTACGAAGTCGGCAGCTATCACATTTGCCACAAGCACGTCCTTGGTCATCTGCTTGATAGCATGAAACCGTTTGACTATAGTCTACGCCATGTTCGATGCCTAAGCGTATTATATTCGCTTTGGATAAATGTAACAGAGGTGTTTCAAACTTAAGAGGTTTTCCTTCTACACCGACTTTCGTTGCAAGACGAGCCATGTTAGCAAAGGCCTCGATAAACTCTGGGCGGCAGTCAGGATATCCTGAATAATCAACAGCATTGATACCAATCACGATCGCTTGAGCATCAAAAACTTCTGCTGCTGCAAGTGCATAAGACAAGAAAATGGTGTTACGTGCTGGAACATAAGTTACAGGAATACCATCTGTTTCATGATCAGGGACATCAATGTTAAGGTCTGTAAGCGCTGAACCACCTAAATTACCTAAATCGATATTAATCACACGATGTTCTACACCTGCACGTTGCGTTAAAGCGCGGGCTGCATCGAGTTCAGTGGTAGAGCGTTGACCATACATAAAACTTAGGGCAATACAGTCATAGTTTGCTTGAGCCCAAGCCAAACACGTCGTTGAGTCTAAGCCACCAGATAATAAGACTACGGCACGAGGGCGCATATCCAACTCTCCAAATATTAATAATTGACGATAAATTTAACGACCAGTTTCATCGTTCCAAAGCAATTTATGTAATTGCAACTGGAAGCGAACAGGGAGATGGTCTTCTAAAATCCATTGTGCTAAATCGCGTGCAAGCTGAGGCAAGCGTGCCGCACCTTTTTCCACTGCAAAAGCAGGAGAAAACCATACTGTGCTGACTTTTTGCGCTAAAGCGTATTGTTCAACTTGCTGTTTAGACCACTCATAGTCTTCACGATTACAAATCACAAATTTGATTTGATCATGTTGAGTTAAATGATCAAGATTGCTGAGTAAATTCCGTGCAACCTCACCCGAAGTTGGGGTTTTTAAATCTAAAACTTTTGAAACACGTGGGTCGACTTTAGAGACATCTAAAGCGCCGCTGGTTTCTAAAGAAACTTCACAACCTAAATCTGCTAAACGTTGCATTAAGGGTAAGGCATTGGGCTGAGCGAGCGGTTCGCCACCTGTGACACAAATATAAGGAGTTTTATAATCTAATGTTGTTTGAATTATTTGGTCAAGCGATTGGCGTTCGCCACCTTCAAAAGAATAGGTGGTATCGCAATAGGTACAGCGTAATGGGCAACCTGTTAAACGAATAAAAACAGTCGGTAAACCCGCAGTGTTGGCTTCACCTTGCAATGAATAAAAAATCTCCGTGATACGCAGCCCCGCAGACGGATCAGAAACAGGAATAGTCGAAGAACGAAGAGAATTCATGAAATTTACCACAGATTACAAAATGAAAAATCTCTACGATCACGATTGACCGTAGAGATGAGAAGCGATTGCTACGCTAGATAACTAAAATTCCACGAGGGAATATAAATTAGTCTTCGCGAAGCAATTCGTTCAAGCTTGTTTTAGCACGCGTTTTAGCATCAACTTTCTTGACAATAATTGCAGCATATAAGCTATATGTACCACATTTAGATGGTAGGCTGCCTGAAACAACGACAGATCCAGCTGGTACACGACCATAATGGATTTCACCTGTTTCACGGTCAAAAATCTTAGTCGATTGACCAATGAATACGCCCATTGAAATAACTGAGCCTTCTTCAACAATCACGCCTTCAACGATTTCAGAACGTGCACCAATAAAGCAGTTATCTTCAATGATTGTTGGGTTTGCTTGAAGTGGTTCAAGAACACCACCAATACCTACACCACCTGAAAGGTGAACATTTTTACCGATTTGAGCGCATGAACCTACAGTCGCCCATGTATCAACCATTGTGCCTTCATCTACATAAGCACCAATGTTTACATAAGAAGGCATCAATACGACATTTTTCGCTTGGAAAGAACCTTTACGCGCAACAGCAGGTGGTACAACACGTACACCAGCAGCTTTAAATTGTTCTTCAGTCCAACCAGTAAATTTAGTCTCTACTTTGTCATAGAAACGAAGATCACATGATTCAATTGGCTTGTTATCGTTTAATTTAAAAGACAATAAAACAGCTTTTTTCAACCATTGGTGAACAATCCATTCACCGTCAATTTTTTCAGCTACACGAAGTGTGCCGTTATCTAAGCCAGCAATGGCTTCTTCAACAGCTTGACGTACTTCAGCAGGACAATCTACTGCTGTAAAGTTGGCACGGTTTTCAAACGCTTGTTCAATGATCGTTGAAAGCTGAGACATGATCTTCCTTCCCAAAAAATTTTAAAAGATTCTACACCAAATTGGACTCAGATTAGATATAAAATCTAGTTTCAATCGAAAAAACTAATCTTATAATTTAAAATAAAACAACCAAATAAATGAATTGTTAAGTTTTTATTTAATTTATTTCGTTTAAAAACAACAATTAATATCCAATTGTATCAAAAAATAACAAAAAGTAATCAATTTCCCTATTAATTGTGCGGAGAGAATCACATATGATCGTTTCGAGTCCAACACATTAATGATTAAAGAACAAACTCTATTTTTTTGAGGAGACATAAATGAAAGTGTTAAAATTATTGGCTGTTACAGCTGCATTATCTGCTTCTGGTTTAGCAATGGCTGATGGGTCTGTTGTTGACCAAGGTTATGCATTTGAAGCAAACCAATTAATCCCTACAGGCGCTCGTCTTGAAGTCGGTACAACTGGTTACGGTGGTGCTTTACTTTGGACTGCTAACCCTTATGTTGGTTTAGCATTGGGTTATAACGGTGGTGATATTTCTTGGTCTGATGATTTAAAAATCAATGGATCTAAGTATGACTTAGACATGGACAACAAATTAGCGTATTTAAATGCTGAAATTCGTCCTTGGGGTGCAAGCCAAAATGTTTGGGCTCAAGGTCTATATGTTGCTACTGGTGTAGGCTATGTAGATAATGAATATGGATTAGAGCGTCGTATTTCTCAGGGTCGTAATTTCTCTGTGAATAATACTGATTTTAATGCTGCATCAGATGTTCAGATAAAAGGTAAGCAAAAATACGATAACCAATTTGCACCATATGTAGGTTTTGGTTTTGCTCCAAAAATCAACAAGAACTTCGGTGTATTTGGTGAAGTAGGTGCATACTATACAGGTAATCCTACTGTTTCACTGCAACAAATAAGTGGTACAGACCAAGTAAATGGTAATGGCGATCGATTAAGTGATGCTATCCGTGGTGAAGAAAATAAAATTTCAAATGATGACAAATATAAATGGTTACCAGTTGGTAAAGTGGGTGTAAGCTACCACTGGTAATTTATTGATTATCATGTAATAAAAACGAGCTTCGGCTCGTTTTTTATTTTGAACTTGGTATTTTTGATAGCTGAATTTTTAGATGAATTAAAAGCGATAGCCAACTCGAATTCCATGTGCAAAAGCATCATTATGGCCCACTTCAGATAAAGTTGAGTTTTGGACAATTGAAGTATTGGCATCTAAGTTGCTAACTTTTGCTTTATTGAATTTAAAATATTTAACACCATAAGAAATAAAGCTCTGAGGATTGATGTTATATAAAGCACCCAAGCCTAAAGCATAAAAGCCATCAGAAGGATTTAAGGTTCCAGCGGGATTATCATTGCCTGAGTCCCATGAAATATCTGTAGTGGCAACCCATTGTTGTGAAAATATATGCGCAAATCCAAGCTTTGCAGACCATTCATCCTTGTTATAATCAATCAGATTAAAAGGTTTGATGAGTTCAGGGTATTGTTCTGCAGCAATCTTAACCACTGCACCAAATTGTCTAGGTTGAATTTCAAAATCTTTCCAATTGACCCACCTCAAATTGCCATAAAGAATATTCGATGACGTTAAACCTGTCTGAAGATCCAGATTGACGGATTGAGGCGTGGTGATTTGTGTTTTAGCAAAAGGAATAATACTTAAAGCTTGCGCTGAAACATCCTCAGTGATTGCAGATTGATGATTGATCTTGGAACGATAGGTAATCGCAGTTTTTACTGCATACTCTGGAATTTGATAGCTTAAACCTGCAAGCCAACCATGACCTGAACTTTGTTTTAGCTGTGCATGATAGCCACTCATCGCTGAATAGTTTGCTCCAAAGACTTTGAGTTCACCCTCGAACTGTTGATAAATGCCACCAGCATATATATTCCAATTCGCACTAGGCTGATAACCCAATAACATCGAAAGATTTTGGCTTTTAAAATTAAATTGACCAGCTTCTAAAAGCTGCTTTCCAGCATAGCTTTGCGGGCGATATTCATAACTAAGATCCACACCATAAGGCTGATCATAAATCAGCCCAAATGAAAGTTGTGGGGCAATTTGTAGTTTTGCAGCAGCATTGACAAAATGGTAGTTATTTACAAGATTTCCCGTTGAAAAATCTTCAACGCCGAGTTGTTTGAATTGCTCATGTTGAGGTAGTTGCCCTGAAACATCTGCATAGAGCTCTGCATAAGACAATTCTACATAATGATTCGGTTCTAAAAAAGCAAGGATAGACTGGTCTGATTTCTCCATACCTGCGGCATGGCTAAAAAGAGGAACAAAACTTCCAAGGGTTAAGCCCCAAGCAATAGAATTCATTCATTCCCCCCGAAATAAATTGATCAGTGATAAAGATAAGACTAAATTTTATACTAAAAAGGCATGCTTATAGTAAAATATTAAATAAAATCAAATAGATTAATTATTCTTAAGAGTTTGTGTTTTATTTTTAAATGATAAAAAAGAGAGCCGTAGCTCTCTATCTTTGATCGTCATGACTATTCGATGGTTTATTTATTGACGATTTATTCCTCGATGACTTAATTTTTTTCTTAGTCATTTATCTCAAAGTTTAATCATCAGGATACGCAATTTTTTTCAATGCTTTGATATCGGCTTCTGGAGAGCAGAGTGAAATAAACTCATAGCCATAGCCACGAAGTAAGTGCCCTTTACGAACCGCAATCCATGTCGTATTTAAACCAAAAATATCAGTATCGATTTGTTTTAGACGTTTATCGCGTTCTGTGTCATAAGCGACATCATTGACAATACCGACACCCATTCCCAGTTCAACATAGGTTTTGATCACATCGGCATCCAGTGCTGACATGACGATATCTACATCTAAATTGGCATCTTCAAATGCTTTATCAATTTTAGAACGTCCTGTAAAACCACCGTGGTAGGTGATAATTGGAAATTCAGCCAATTTTTCTAAGGTAATCTCTTTAGGATTAAGCTTAGTCAGTGGGTGATCTTGTGGCGTGATAATACTGTGTTTCCAGTTATAGAAAGATACACTGCCCAAATTATCTTCAGTGGTTAGTGATTCAGTTGCAATACCGATATCAGCCAAACCAAGCAATAACATTTCAGAGATTTCAACAGGACTGGCTTGTTGCAAAATCAAATGAACTTTGGGAAATGCTTTTTTAAATAAATTGACAATCGGTGGTAACACATAACGTGCTTGTGTATGTGTTGTTGCGATTGTAAGCGTACCTTCATCAACTTTATTAAAATCATCAGCAAGACGTTTAATATTGTCAGCATCAATAAGCATGCGTTCAACAATACTCAACAATGCTTGACCAGGTTCTGTCAAACCTAATAACCGTTTGCCTTTACGAACAAACAGCTGTACACCCAATTCATCTTCTAAATCTTTAATATGCTTACTGACACCAGATTGTGAAGTATAAAGTGCAGCAGAGGCTTCGGTTAAGTTGTAATTTTGACGAACTGTTTCTCGGATAATTCGTAATTGTTGAAAGTTCATGATGTTCGATACCTCAAATGTGGATGAATAGGGGTAATATTCATCCTGTCGTCGATTACGCGACTTGATTTTCAAATAGGTGAAGTGTAGATGCACTTACCCAAACTGTTTGATTTGGTCGATATTGATGTAATTTTGCTTCATCAGGATTTAAAGCAATTTCAATCAGTTGTCCTTGACGATCTTGTAACTCTGCCATGACTTTACCCGCAATCCACAACTCACGTAAGAAGGTTGCTTGAATTGTATTTTCAGTCGGTTGCGTGTGAATTTTTAATTCATTTGGGCGGGCAAAGGCAATCACTTTACCATTGGCAGTTTGTGTAGCCGAAGGCAGTTGGATGCGATCTTCACCAATTTGAATGATGCCTTGATGGTTTTCACCTTCAAAACGGTTTGCTTGACCTAAAAAGTCAAATACAAACGGAGTTGCTGGTTTTTCATAAACTTCACGCGGTGAACCAATTTGTTCAATATCACCTTTGTTCATCACCACGATTTGATCAGCAACTTCTAAGGCTTCTTCTTGGTCATGGGTTACAAAGATTGACGTGATATGTAATTCATCATGTAAAGTCCGTAACCAACGGCGTAATTCTTTACGTACTTTGGCATCCAATGCACCAAAAGGTTCATCTAAGAGCAATACACGTGGTTCAACAGCCAAGGCACGTGCCAATGCAATACGTTGACGTTGACCACCAGACAATTGCGCTGGATAACGATCTGCTAAGAAACCAAGTTGTACCAAATCCAATAAACGGGTAACACGTTTTTTGATTTCAGTTTCATTTGGTCGAGTCGCCTTTGGACGAACACGTAAACCAAATGCAACATTGTCATAAACAGTCATATGACGGAACAGTGCGTAATGCTGAAATACAAAACCAACTTGACGTTCACGCACGTGAATATTGGTTGCATCTGTACCTTCAAGGATGACTTGTCCTCTATCCGTTGATTCCAAACCAGCAATAATACGCAGTAATGTGGTTTTACCACAGCCAGAAGGACCAAGCAGGGCAACCAATTGACCTTCTGGAAAATCTAGCGATATGTTTTTAAGTGCATGGAATGCACCGAAGTTTTTTTCAATATTTTTAACTTGAATACTCATGTGCAATTCCTTAAGAAACAGTTGATTCTTTACTTTCGCGATCTTGTTTTTCTTGGCGATATTCAACCCATGTTTTTAAAATCAAGGTAATGATGGCCAAAAATGCTAACAATGTTGAGACGGCAAAAGCAGCACTAATCGAATTTGGTTCGTTATATAAAATTTCAATATGCAACGGCAAGGTATTGGTTTCACCACGAATATGGCCTGAAACCACAGATACTGCACCGAATTCACCCATGGCACGTGCATTACACAAAATCACGCCATAAATGAGACCCCATTTAATATTTGGAATGGTAATTTTCCAAAAGGTTTGCCAACCCGAAGCACCGAGCACAATTGCAGCTTCTTCTTCTTCTGTTCCTTGTGCTTCCATCAATGGAATTAATTCACGTGCAACAAAAGGAACAGTAATAAATACAGTTGCGAGGATAATGGCCGGTGTCGCATAGAGGATTTTAATATCATGTTCAATTAACCATGATCCAATCCAACCTTGTGAGCCAAAGATCAAAACCAGCATTAAACCAGCAATGACGGGTGAGACTGAAAATGGTGTATCAATAATGGTGGTTAAGAATGATTTTCCACGGAAATTAAACTTGGCAACACACCATGCTGCTGTAACACCAAAAATCACATTCAAAGGTACTGCAATGGCTGCAGTCAATAATGTGAGTTTGACCGCAGATAGGGTATAAGGATCAACCAGTGAAGCAAAGTAGACTTGAATCCCTTGTTTAAATGCTTCAACAAAAATAAGCACCAACGGTAGAATTAAGCAGCCTAAAAAGAAAATCAGACCAATAATTAGTAGGGTATTACGTACCCAGGCAGGTTCACGTGTCGCATCACGAGATTGCAGTTTTTCAGCCAAAGCATTGCTGTTGGTATTTAAGCTCATCGTGCGGTTCTCCCAGTACGGCGACTTGCCCAAGCTTGTACCAAGTTAATCAGGAACAAGATAAAGAAAGAAATCACCAGCATCACCACTGCAATTGTCGTTGCACCTGCATAATCATATTCTTCAAGACGGGTAATGATCATTAACGGAGCAATTTCAGTTTCGTAAGGAATATTGCCTGCAATAAAGATGACCGAACCATATTCACCCACACCGCGAGCAAATGCCAATGCAAAGCCAGTCAGTAAGGCCGGAAACAAAATCGGTAAAATGATTCTTGTCACGATCTGAAAACGATTTGCACCCAATGCAGAAGCGGCTTCTTCTAGCTCAGTTTCAAGATCACTTAAAACTGGCTGTACTGTACGAACCACAAAAGGAATACCAATAAAAATTAAAGCAAGCGTAATACCTAGTGAGGTATAGGCAATTTTAATCCCTAAAGGCTCGAGCAAGTGACCAATCCAACCTGTTGATGCATATAAAGAGGTTAACGCAATACCTGCGACCGCTGTAGGTAATGCAAAGGGTAAGTCCACCAATGCATCTACTATACGTTTACCAGGAAATGAATAACGGACTAAGCACCAAGCCAATAAAAAGCCGAAAATGACATTGATCAAGGCTGCAATCAGGGCGGTGGTAAAACTGAGCTGTAATGATTTTAAAATACGTTCAGAGCTCAAGATTTCCCATAAACCATCCCAACCTACGCCTAATGATTTTATGAATACGGCAGACAGTGGTATCAGTACGATTAATGATAGATACGCTAGGGTGAAGCCTAGTGAAAGACCAAAACCTGGCAGCACTCGGGATCGCTGCGACATGATGACTCCTCAAAAGAGAGAAAGCTTATTGAAATCAATAAGCAAATTTAAAACGATTTTGCAAGCTTAAAAGGCAATGATTAAATTGCAAATTTAAATAACAACTTGTTGTCATCAGTATTACTGATAAAGAAGTTTTGCTTATCAAAAATTAAATGATCATAAATTTCAGGAAAGTGTCCAAAGCCTGATGCAACATTGATATGCCCAACCTGACCTAAATTTCGAGGCCTAATTTTCCACGCTTTCGCAAGCTTCTGTGCATCTTCAAAATTTAACCAAGGATCATTTTCAGAAATAATCATTTCAGCAGGGACCGTAATTTTCAACTCATGAAAATAAGCTTCATAGTCACTGATACTGTTTCGAGCAAAACCAGCCTCACCAAAACGTGCTGGATTAGCTGGTGCAACTAAAATAATTTTTCTTACTTTAGCTACAATTTCAGGATGCTGAGCCAAAGCAGCAACCGTGGTTAAACATCCGAAACTATGTGCAACAATTTGAACAGGTTGCGTAGCATTGACGACAGTCGCAACAAATTGGGCAATCCAGTCTTTAAGAATAGGTAAATTCCAATCCTGTTGTTGTACGCGCGAGCAAGACATGAGTTCACGTTGTAATTTAGATTGCCAGTGATCGTAATCACTACCACCAACGCCTGGAACAATAATTGTATGAATCATGTCTATGCTCCTGTTTCCTTTCGCTTAAGTTTATTTTAAACAGTTATTTGCTGCTTGCATTGGCTTTTACGATTTGATCAAAAACACCATTATTTTCAAAATGTTGCTTTTGAACTTTAGTCCAACCGCCAAACTCTTTATCAATTGTGACCAATTTTAACGGTTTGAATGTTGTCGAATACTTTTGCAAGATTGCTGCATTACGCGGACGGTAGAAGTTTTTCGCTGCAATGTCTTGACCAGCAGGTGAATACAGATAATTTAAATATGCTTTTGCTAAGTTTAAGTTACCGTCTTTTTCAGCATTCTTTTCAACAATTGCGACAGGTGGTTCTGCCAAGATCGATAGTGATGGGGTAATGATTTCAAATTTACCTGGTTGTTCACGTGTAGATAAATACGCTTCATTTTCCCAAGCCAATAACACATCACCAATGCCGCGTTCTGCAAATGTCGTCGTAGAACCACGTGCACCAGAATCGAGTACTTTAGTTTGTTTATAAATTTGACGTACAAACTCTTGTGCTTTTGCGTCTGAACCATATTTATGTTTTGCCCAAGCCCATGCTGCTAAATAGTTCCAGCGTGCTCCACCTGAAGTTTTAGGGTTTGGTGTTACAATTTCTACACCTGGTTTTACCAAATCGCCCCAGTCTTTGATGCCTTTCGGGTTACCTTTACGGACGAGGAAAACGATTGTTGATGTGTACGGTGTAGAGTTTTGTGGGAATTTCTTCTGCCAGTCTTTTGGCAATAAATTTGTATTTTGTGCAATCGCATCGATATCTGCGGCCAATGCTAAAGTCACAACATCTGCTTGCAAACCATCAATAACCGCACGCGCTTGTTTACCAGAGCCACCATGTGATTGTTTAAACTGGATGTCTTGACCAGTTTTAGATTTCCAAAACGTTGCAAATTGTTTGTTAAAATTATCGTACAATTCTCGTGTTGGATCATAAGATACATTTAAAAAATCTTTTGCAGCAACGCTGAAAGATGTGGTTGAGATCAGTACTGCTGCCACAGCGAATTTAAGTTTAGAGAACTGCATTTTTTTGCCCCATTTAATTCTGAAGTTCGGTAAGATGGAGTGAGCATAACGCTAGTCTTTATCCATAAAAAATAATAAAAAACGAATTTTATATGAATAAAAGAGAAAAAGAAAATGCTTATATTGCTTATAGTATTCGTGCAAAGCCATAGGAAATTGCTTAATGATCTGTTTTAAAAATGCTCAATTTGTTGATTCTATTTCACTTTTAGATCGAGCATTTCATTATGGAGATGGTTGTTTTACCACAGTACGATTACATCAAGATGTTATGGAGTTGGAACTTTTACATCGTGCTCGATTGAAGTTGGCGGCTGAACGTTTATTTTTAGATGTGAATTTTGAGTTATTGGATCAGACTCTGGAATGTTTAAGACAAAAAAATGGAATATTAAATGGCACATTGAAGGTTATCATTAGTCGGGGTGATGGTGATCGTGGTTATGCGATGCCTGAGCATGAGGCCGATCTTTATGTGGTTTATTATCCAAAAACAACTGCATGCTTCCAGCCTGAATTAATTCACAGTGGTGTATTAGATCAAGCAATTGGTTTATTGATGCCGAATTTGGTGGGTTTAAAAACCTTAAACCGTTTAGAACAAGTGTTACTAAAAAAAGAAGCTCAAGCAAAAGGCTGGTTAGAAGCATTAGTCACAGATGTACAAGGTTCAGTTGTTGAAGGTGTGAGCAGTAATTGTTTTATTCGGATAAACAATAGATGGATTACGCCTGAACTTCGTTATAATGGCGTACATGGTGTGATGCGTGCCGAAATTTTGTCACGGATGCATTATTATGGTGTCACCTGTGAACAGCGTTTTATCGATATGGATGAAATTCGACATTTTCAAAGCCTGTTCTTTTGCAATGCCCTCAGTCCAATGAAAGTGGTCGAAACGTTGAATCATCAACATCTAGACACTCAATCCTGTGTTGAGTTATTTAATACTTTAAATTTAAGTCAGTTTAATTCTCATGCCTAAAACCAAACCTAAGCCAAAATCTAAAAAGAAAACTCAAGCCCAAGTGAGCAATAACATCTATAAAGGCATTGCGATCGTTCTGGTTGTTTTTTTGATTATTACTGCAATCATTTTAAAAATGAGTATTTTTAAAGCGTATCCAGTGACGGGTCTAAAACAAAAGCTGTCTATTTCAAATGGTGAAACCTATACCGGTTTTATTGATCAATTGGCCAAAGAAGATAAGGTCAGTTTTCCAATCATTCTTAAGCTTTATCGGAAAATTTTCATTCATGACACCATGAAAGCTGGTGTGTATGAAGTCACTAAAGGTATGAATGTACGCCAAGTATTAGAAATGGTTTCTAATATTGAAAATGCCCAGATGAGTCGACTTTTGGTGATAGAAGGGACGACAACGAAGCAATTAATTCAGTCATTAAAAAAAGATCCATTGGTTGAAAAATCGGTGATTCAGCTTCCGAGTGGTGAAATGCTGAAAGCCTTAAATATTCCTTATGATCACCCAGAAGGTTTATTTGCACCTGATACTTATTTCTTTGATAAAGGTGCAACTGATAAGCAAATCTTGACTGACCTGTACCAACGTCAAATGAAAATTTTAGATGAAGCTTGGGAAAAACGCGCGCCAGATTTACCTTATAAAAATAAATATGAAGCCTTAATCATGGCATCGATTATTGAAAAAGAAACCAGTGTAGACAGCGAGTTACGTCAGGTTTCAGGTGTGTTCTATCGTCGTTTAAAACTGGGCATGCGTTTACAAACCGATCCTACCGTGATTTATGGGATGGGTGATAAATATACGGGTAAGATTTCAAAGCAGGATTTACGTACTCCGACTGCTTATAATACATATACGATCAATGGTTTACCGCCAACACCGATTGCTTTACCCAGTAAAAAAGCCATTGAAGCAACGATGCATCCAGATAACTCTGAAAACATTTACTTTGTTGCCACCGGTAATGGTGGGCACAAATTTACAGCCAATCTGAATGATCATAATCGTGCAGTGCAAGAATATATTCAAGTTATGCGGTCTAAGAATTAAGGAATGAGCATGTTTATAAGTTTTGAAGGTACTGAAGGTGTAGGAAAAACCACGCTCATTCAAAAGTTATTTGATTACTTTCAACAACAAGGTCAACAGGTTGTATTAACACGTGAGCCTGGCGGTACGCCTTTAGCTGAACAAATCCGTTCATTATTGCTGTCTGTTAATCATGAAGAACAGATGAGTAATGACACTGAGTTATTGCTGATGTATGCAGCACGAGCACAACATTTGGCAGCTGTGATTTTACCTGCCTTGGCAGAGGGCAAGATTGTACTGTGTGACCGTTTTGTCGATTCAAGCTTTGCTTATCAATGTGCTGGTCGCGGGTTAAGTCGAGAGAAGTTACAACTGCTCAATGAAAATTTTGTCTCTAAAATGCCAGATATTACTTTTTGGTTGGATGCGCCAATTGAATTGGGAATGAACCGTGCACGTGCGCGTGGTGCCTTAGATCGCTTTGAACAAGAAAAAGTGGTGTTTTTTGAATCGGTACGCAGTGGTTTTTCTGAAATTCATTTGCGTGATTCTCAACGAATGAAACGTTTAGATGCGACTCAAGCACCAGAGCAAGTATTTGCTGAGGCGTTGAACTACTTAAAATAAATACCAATCAATCCTCTACATAAGTGAAATTGAGCAATTTATTCTGTTGATTTGAATGATAGCGTTAATGTTTTGGACCGAAAAAGTCTTTATATTGTTTTAGGTCAAGGATATAAAGACTTTAATTATGAAAAGCTCGAAAGCTGAAATCGTAGAATTCTTACAGCAATTTTTTTCACCTAGCTTACAACGTTGTGAAATTGAAGAAGTAACCGAAAAAGGGGCTTCTTTGGTTTGGCATGTCAGTGATCAAGATATACGACCAGGTGGAACTGTTTCAGGTCCAACCATGATGGCCTTGGCCGATTTTGCACTCTATGTTGCGATTATGGGTGAAATTGGTTTAGTTGGTTTGACGGTTACGACCAATATGAATATTAATTTTTTACGCAAGCCAACGGGTGGTGTTGATATTCGTGGCGTGTGTAAATTGATGAAAGTGGGTAAAGCTTTAATTGTAGGTGAGGTCTGGATTTATTCTTTAGGTTCGGATGATCCTGTTGCACATGTGACAGGAACTTATTCTGTTCCACCACAAAAATAAAGCATTTAGGGATTATAAAAATGCGTATTGGGTGAATTTTTTTAATCCCTGCTGTGTTTCCTGATGGTGTTTTAATAATCACTATTTTTAGTGATGGTTAAATTGTTTTGATTATCAAGCTATATTCTTGGTTATAGCGTCATTAACAATAGACTTCTTACGTTAGTCCTTTTTAAAGCCATAGATCATCATAAAATCCCCCTCATCCTAGCCTTCTCCCAAAGGGAGAAGGGACTTTCAATACCAATCTGATTCACTCAACATGGTCATTTTTTGATTTATGAAAGATCTTTAATGGGTACTTAGATCATGTATGGGCATGGAATCATGAATATCAAAAACAATAATAAATAATCAATTGTATTGATTGA